>CAZHCY010000214.1:0-2160 GCA_964531185.1 uncultured Desulfovibrionales bacterium
CCGGCCAAGGCGGAAATCGCCTCAAGAAGCTTTGTGGAGCTTGTGAAGCAGATGGAGCAGGGGCGCAATGTGCCTGAAGCCATCATGTTTTATGAAGCCAATCCGGCCTACAGCCTGCCTGAGGCGGAAAAAACCGCCAAGACCCTGACCTCCATACCCTTCAAGGTCAGCTTCAGTACCTTTATGGATGAAACAGCCGCCCTTTGCGATCTTATACTGCCCAACCCTCATTACCTGGAGCGGCTGGATGATTGTTACTCTCCCTTTGGATGCGGCCAGGTGATTTACAGTGCCGGCAGTCCGGTGATTGATCCTCTGTTTGACACCAAACCCTCCTGGGAAATTGTCATGGACCTTTGCCAGGCCATGGATATTGATCCCGGTTATAAATCCCTGGAAAAAATGATGCAGCACAAGGCTGAGAAACTGGGCGGCAAGTGGAAAAGCATTTCTGACGGCCAGGCCTATACATCTGAAGATAATGTATTTCAGTACCAGGTCAGCCTGCCCCGGGAACTGGGTGCTTCGGCCCTGGAAAATCCCGGAAACCAGCATCAGCTCAGCCTCGCACCTCTGGGCAGAATGCGTTTCGGCAACAGACTGATAGCCATTCCCCCTTTTGCCACAGTGACCATCCAGGAAACCGAGCTGTCGGCCCAGGGCTTTTTTGTCCAGATGAACAGTGCCACAGCCTTTAAACACAATCTGAAGCAGGATCAGTCCATCACCCTGACTTCAGAGGCAGGCTCCATTCAGGGCCTGGTAAATATCAATGAGGGCGTGATGGATGATGTTGTGGCAGTCCCGGCAGGCTTCGGGCATACAGCCTGGGATCAATTCAGCAGAGGAAAGGGAGACAATGTCTTCAAGCTGCTGAAAGTGGCCGGGGAAAAGGGATCTGATGCCCTGACCTGGAACAGGACCAGGGTGGACATAGCTTAATACGTTTCCCATGAAAAGATATTATGAGGTAAAAAATGCTTAAGTTGAAAGAGTATAAGATCAAGTGGGGGATGGTCATTGACCTGGATAAATGCACAGGATGCGGGGCATGCATGATTACCTGTCAGGCTGAGAACAATCTGGCTCCCATGGCTGATGCCACAGACAAGATGTATACCCAGACCTGGATGCTGGTTTACAAACTGAGCAACGGCAAGGCATTTCCAGACCATGATGTGGCCTACCTGCCCAGGCCCTGCCTGCAGTGCGGAAATCCCAACTGCGTCCCTGTCTGCCCGGTCATTGCCACCACCAAGGATGAAGAAGGGGGCATTGTGAGCCAGATTTCCCCCAGGTGCATTGGATGCAGGTACTGCATGGCTGCCTGTCCTTACCATGCCAGGTACTTTAACTGGCATGATCCTGTCTGGCCTGAAGGCATGGAAAAAACTCTGACTCCCTTTACTTCCACCCGGCCCAGAGGCGTGGTGGAGAAATGTCATTATTGTCATCACAGATTTAAAGAAGCCAAGGACAGAGCCAGGTATGAAGGCCGGGATCCCATGAATCTGGCCGAGGAAGACTATATCCCGGCCTGTGTGGAAAACTGCCCCACCGGAGCCATGACTTTCGGTGATCTGAACAATCCTGAGCACAAGGTGGCCAAGCTGGCCAAAAGCCCCTACGCTTTCAGGCTCCTGGAAAGACTGGGCACTGACCCGCAGCTTTACTATCTGAGCAAAAGGGAATGGGTCCGCAGACAGGGCGACAACTACCTTGAAAATGAACCGACCAAAGGAGTGTAAGCAATGATAGACAGAGAATGGCTTCCTGAAGGCGTCGAAAGATGCTCTTTTGGCAAATTTATTGTCTGGCTGGGTTTTCTGGGCGTGTTTGTCCTGCTGGGCATTTATGCTTCATATGTGGTATGGTCAACCGGTTTGATTACCACAGGGCTGAACAACTATTTTGCTTTTGGTCTGTGGATCGTGTTCGACCTGGCTGTGATTGCCCTGGGAGCAGGTGCGTTTTTCTCGGGTTTTCTGACCTATATCCTGAGGATCGACCAGCTAAAAAACATTATTAACCTGGCGGTAATTGTCGGGTTTGTCTGTTATTCAGGGGCCATGATCATCCTGACCCTGGAAGTCGGCCAACCCTTGAGGGCCTGGTTTGGGTACTGGCATGCCAATGTTCATTCCATGCTTACAGAAGTAA
>CAZHCY010000214.1:2170-4739 GCA_964531185.1 uncultured Desulfovibrionales bacterium
CATTGAGTTTATTCCCATAATCCTTGAAAACCGCAAACTTAACAAAGTCAGATTTCTGCATCACCTGGCCCATAATTTCCATGTGTACATGCCTCTGTTTGCAGGCATCGGCACCTTTCTTTCCTTTTTTCACCAGGGTTCGCTGGGCGGCATGTACGGAGTGCTTTTCAGCCGGCCATTTGCCTACAGGGAAGCCTTTTTTATCTGGCCCTGGACCTTTTTCCTTTTTGTGGCCTCAGCCATTGCCTCCGGGCCGGCCTTTACCATGCTGGTGGCCACCATTATGGAAAAGGTCAGCGGGCGCAAGCTGGTGGATTTCAAGACCAAAGCCCTGCTGGGCAAAATCGCCGGTTCCCTGCTTTGCTTTTATCTGTTTTTCAAGTTCCTGGACACCTGGTACTGGGCCACGGAAACCCTGACCAAAATGGGTCTGACCTTCAGTCAGGTGTACTACGAAGTTTACGGGACCTGGCTGTTGTGGTTTGAGCTTGGGCTGTGCGGAGTTATTCCGGCTGTTTTGCTTATAGTGCCCAGGTTCAGAAATCAGCCGGGCCTGCTTTATCTGGGAGCCTTTCTGGCTTGTGTGGGAGTGGTGGTCAACAGGTTTGTGTTTACGGTTCAGACCCTGGCCCACCCGGTCATGCCTTTTGACAGCTGGCAGGTTTATGTCCCGGCCTGGACTGAATGGATGACCTGCATTGAGGTGACTGCCTACTGCATCCTCATAATCAGTCTGTCCTACAGGTATCTGCCGGTATTTCCCCAGGAAAGAAAGCTGAACTGATGATATATTCCGGACAGTTTCTGGAAACTGCTGTTTTATGATATGATATCAAGGCCTGTCCGTCAGGGGCAGGCCTTTTTTTTTGTGTCCCGGGCAGAAAGCAGGGCGGAATTTGCCGCTGGCATTAAAGGAAGCCGGATTGAGTCCTGAGCACAGCCCTCCCGGCCGCAGCTGTCCGGAACAGTCAAAGGACATCCGGCGCAGGTTTTATTCGTGGTCCCTGAAGGATTCCCAGGTGAAGGCGGGTAATCGGGCTTTTTTTTGCGTCAATCTTTAAGTGCCGCGCTGTTCTGGCTCGTTCATTTCAGGGCTGACCAGGAAATTTAATTCTTGAAACAATTCAGGATATGAAATAGCTTTATCCTGAATTTTAAATACTTGCAGGATTTTTACCAGGGAACAAGGAGCAAAAAAGTGGACATCTGCATAGTGGGTACCGGCTATGTCGGCCTGGTTACTGCTGCCTGTTTTGCTGAAATGGGAAACAATGTATGCTGCGTGGATATAAATCCTCATGTGGTGGAAAGCCTGAACAACGGCCATGTGCATATTTTCGAGCCAGGGCTTGAAGAGCTGGTGCAAAGAAATCACAAGCAGGGCAGGCTTTTCTTTACCACTGATATCAGGCATGGGCTCAAGCGCAGCCTGTTTGTGTTTATTTGTGTGGGAACTCCTCCCGGCCGGGACGGCCGGGCAGATCTGTCCTATGTCCGGCAGGTGGCCAGGGATGTGGGGCAGCACATGAATGACTATAAAATTGTAGTGGATAAATCCACAGTGCCTGTGGGGACCGCTGACGAGGTGCGCGGGCTTATTCAGGAGGAACTGAACAGCAGAGGTGTGCAGCATGAGTTTGATGTGGTGTCCAATCCGGAATTTCTTAAGGAAGGCGATGCAGTCTCGGATTTTATGAAGCCTGACCGGGTAATAGTCGGCACTGACAATATCAGGACAGCCGAACTTTTAAAGGCCCTGTACGCCCCTTTTGCCAGAAGCAGGGACAAACTTATAGTTATGTCCGTACGCAGTGCTGAAATGACCAAATATGCAGCCAACTGCATGCTGGCCACCAAGATTTCCTTTATCAATGAAATGGCCAATATCTGTGAAAAAGTCGGGGCAGATATCGGGGATGTCCGGAATGGAATTGGTTCAGATCACAGGATAGGCTATCACTTTATTTATCCTGGGGTGGGGTATGGCGGATCGTGTTTCCCCAAGGACGTAAAAGCCCTGATTGGAACAGCCCGGGACCATGGATATGCCCCTGAAGTGCTGCAGGCCGTGGAAACAGTTAATCAGGCCCAGAAAAAGATCCTGGCCCAGAAGATCCTGGACTATTTTCAGGACCAGGGAGGTGTTTCAGGCCGGGTTCTGGCTTTGTGGGGCCTGGCATTCAAGGCCAATACCGATGATGTCCGGGATGCTCCGGCTCTGGAACTCATCAATCACCTGACTGAAAAAGGGATGCAGATCAAAGCCTATGATCCAGAGGCAGGAGCCAACGCAGCCCGGGAACTTCAAGGCAATGAACTGGTGGAAATTGCCCGGGAACAGTACAGCATCCTGGACAAAGCCGACGGTCTGGCTGTGGTAACCGACTGGAACCAGTTCAGAAACCCAGACTTTATCCGGATCAGAAAACAGCTTGCCGTGCCGGTCATATTTGACGGGCGCAATCTGTATTCACCGACAATGGCCGCGGACCTGGGTTTTGACTATCATTGCCTGGGAAGTCGTCCGGTCCATGGTCAGAAAAGCAAACAACCAGGGGAAAAGGACAGA
>CAZHCY010000215.1:0-4727 GCA_964531185.1 uncultured Desulfovibrionales bacterium
AGAGCCAGTCCCCGTGCCTTATGCAAACGGCTAAACTGTTACGCTCTGTCCTGAAAAGTGGCAGGGGGTTTGGCTGATACAGGCGCAGAACAGATTGCAGTTTCAAAAGACAGAAACCGCAAAACCGGGACATGCGGACAGGGTCCGGGGCTGATTTATCCCTGCCTGTAATTTCTGGCCGGGAAATCTGAATAAAGAGGTGTCCCGGAACTGTTTGGTTAAAGAGTATTTATGGATCTTCGGCTGAGCTTCAGCTGATGATCCCCCAACAATTAGCGGAGGTATTTTGATGAGTGACGACTACAAGGAAATGTGGGAAAAACTGAACCTGGATATTCCCGCCCATGACGGCCTGCTTGAGGTGCTGGGCAAATTTTACAACGACATTTACATGTCTCAGGACGGCAGACTTAAAGGCATGGAGTACATGGATTTTGTGCTTTCCGAGGTGCACGGGCTGCGCATTAAGGAACTGCAGCAAGCCAAGGCTGCGGGCAGGAAAATCGTAGGCACATTCTGTATATTTGTTCCGGAGGAAATTACCCTGGCTGCTGATGCTGTCCAGATCGGCATCTGTTCCGGAGCTGAGGTGGGCAGTGAGGCTGCAGAAAAAATACTGCCCAGAAACACCTGCGCTTTGATTAAATCATTTGTGGGTTTCAAGCTTGCAAACCTCTGTCCCTACATTGAGTCCTGCGACATGATTGTGGGTGAGACCACCTGTGACGGCAAAAAAAAGGCCTACGAAGTTTTTCAGGACTATGCACCGGTATATGTCATGGAAATCCCTCAGATGAAGCAGGATTCGGACCGGGAGCTGCTCAGGGCTGAAATATGGAGGTATCTAAGCCGGATTGAGGAATTGACAGGCAGAAAGATTACCCCGGAAAGCCTGAAAAAGGCCATCCAGACTGTAAATGACAGGAGAAAAGCATTGCAGAGGCTGGACAGGCTGCGGGCTGCTGTGCCGGCACCCATTTCCGGCCGGGATGCTTTGCTGATTCATCAGATCAGTTTTTATGATGATCCGGTCAGATTTACCTCAAAGATCAATGAACTCTGCGATGAAATGGAATCAAGGGTAAAAAAGGGAGAAGGTACGGTTTCCAATGGAACCAAACGGGTCATGCTCTCCGGCTGCCCCATGGCCGTTCCCAACTGGAAGCTGCCTTATGTGGTGGAGTCTTCTGGAGCTGTGATCATTGCCGAGGAGTCCTGCATAGGAGACCGCAACAAACGTGATCTTGTGGATGAGTCGGGAAATACCCTTGAGGAGCTGGTGGAAAACATTGTGGACCGGTATTTCAAAATCGACTGCGCCACCTTTACCCCCAACAGGGAACGTCTGGATAATATCCTGGCCATGGCAAGAGATAAAAAAGTGGACGGGGTGATCCACTACGGGCTGCTTTTCTGTCAGCCTTACGGCATTGAATCCCTGAAAGTTGAAAACGTTCTCAAGGAGGCCGGCATCCCCATGCTGAGTATTGAGACGGATTACAGCATGGAAGATGTGGAACAGCTGAAGACAAGAGTAGAAGCCTTTGTGGAGATGCTGGGATAACCATGAATCAAATCATCCGCGGCGACCTGGCTGGACTGGACATTGGCTCCAGATCAATTGAACTGGTGGTCTTAAAGGACAGACTGCCGGTTCATTTCAGCCGGGTTGCAACCACCTATGATCCGTTGGGGCAATGTGCTAAAATACTTGAAAATCTGGATGTTCCCTACATTGTGAGCACAGGTTACGGCCGCAAGCTTTTTGCTCAGAACCAGGCCCGGGACAATGTCATAAGCATTACTGAAATACAGGCTTACGCCCTGGGGACCAGCCATCTGTTTCCTGAAGCCAGGACTGTTCTGGATATAGGCGGGCAGGATACCAAAGCCATTTCTCTTTTGCCTGGCGGGCGCACAGCCAAGTTTGAAATGAATGACCGCTGTGCTGCAGGCACTGGAAAATTCCTGGAGTACATGGCAACAGCTCTGCAGATTCCCATGGATGATTTTGGAGAATTTGCCCTGTCCGGGACCAAAAAGGTGCCCATTGGAAGCATGTGTACGGTTTTTGCCGAAACAGAGGCCACTTCCCTGATGGCCAGAGGCGAAAACCCGGCCAATATTGCCCTGGGCCTGCATTCGGCCATTGTGCAGAGAACCCTGAAAATGCTCAACAGGGTGGGTTTAGAGTACCCGCTGGTGTTTGCCGGCGGGGTTGCTCATAATCCCTGCGTCAGAGCTTTGCTGGAAGAAAGAATGGAAGGTGCTGTGCTTGTGCCTGAAAATCCCGACTCAGTGGGTGCTCTGGGGGCTGCCCTTTATGGAGTTGATCATCCGGAGGAATTTGAAAGCAGATCCAGGTAAACTGAGGACATGACTGTTATGGCTACAATTATTAATAATCCAGGCCAGTTTTTTCGAAAGCTGGAAAAAATGCACAGAGCCGGAGGAAAGTCCAGGACAGCGGCCATTCAGGCGGACAGGCTCATTCAGACTCTTGCCCGCAATAATCATGTGGATCAGTGGGCAGGAATCAAATTGAGCCACAATGGCGAAGCAAGGCTTGTCAACTGCCTGAAGTTTAAACTGGTCAGCGGGTACCGGCTGGTTTCCCTGAGAAAGGGCAGTGATTATATTGTTCTTTTTGTGGGCAGCCATGATGAAACAGACAACTGGATAAAAAACAACAGGGAAATAAAGATTGATCCTTCAGCAGGGGGAAAGGTGAGCTCCATCCACCGCCCGGAATGGTATGGTCAGGAAGCGGTTCAGCCCGGGGAAGACAGGAAAGAGTGTCCCGGGATCCATGACCTGGATGTTTTTCTGGATGAAGTGATTGATCAGAAAACCCTGCGGGAAGTATTCAGCGGTATTGCCGGCTGCAGAAATGCTGGTTTAAAAGAGCATGTCTGATCCGGGGGCGATCCCGGCATCCCTTCTGATAAGTTTTCCGGCAGCAGCCAGGCCTTTTGCGTGCATCAAGGGGCTGCAGGGTCTGTCTGCAGATCCCTGAAAATCGACCGGAAGGTCAGGGCTTTTACCTGGAAGCCATGTTCACCCGGCCTTTTCTGTTGAACAGATCAAAAGAACAATCATCACAGACCGTATAGATGACTCTGTAAAAGACCTCTTTTTCCTGACCGTTGTCCAGAACCTCCTGGTCAGGTTCCATCCATCCTTTCCTGCTGTTGATGCGGCCGCAGATGCTGCAGCGTTTCCTTATTCCGGGCAGATCATCCGGTGAATAGTCAAATTCTGCGCTGACCTGTTTTTTTTCAGTGCCAAGAAGCTGATGCTCAATTTTTATCAGGGAGTCATTTTCAGGGATAATGGTCATTCTCATGTTTCTTTTCAAGTCCGGTGAATCACACCGGTAAAGCCTTTCAACATTTTTACCGGTGATAACAGCCAGGTTTATCAGGGTATCCATCCACATCCTGGTGGCATCGCCTTTGATGAATTTCCATAAAGACCTGCCTCTGATCCTGCTGGACAGGGCTTTTTGGCCGTCATTTTCTGCAGCGAATTCATCCCAGGGGCCGCTGATGTCTGTAATAATCCTGTTTTTATCAAGCCAGTAAATGATTTTTTCAGAGGATGGACTGTTGGGCATGGTTGCCGTCCTTAATGCAGTCAAGGACCAGCCTGAGGGCGCAGGCAGGATTGAAGCCCTGATCCAGGCTGGAGTGCTGCAGAAACTGTTGCTGGAAAAGCTCTTTATCCGGGATAAAGAAGAGCCTGGATGTTCAGGCACAGCTCAGACCGGAGGCCTGGTTTGCTGTGCCGGAAAGCATATTTTTGGGTCCCAGAGGCTAAACCGTGGAAATCTATTTGTTTGAATGGTCGGCCTGATGCTGATTTTTTAAGGCCCTCAGTCATCAGGTGACAAAAGAACATCAGTAATATTGCATAACCAATCTGTTCAGGCTTTGCAACAAAAGCTTATAATTGAGTTTAGTACGGCTTATGTTTTCAGCCGGTCTGATTAAGACCTTTCTTTTATGCCCGGATGCGCCGGCCATCATGAGAAAATCATGCTTTGCCGCAGTCAGGCTGTGGATGAAAACCAGCTCCCTGATGTTGATCCCCTGGTACAGGAGTACCTGGAGACTGCTCTGGTGCATTTTGTGAATTAAAAGGGCCTGCTGAGCCAGGGCCGTATTTCTGTTCCAAAGCAAGGGTTTTGGTATGACTGACTGCTGGCTCATGCCAAAGCCGGGGATTCAGAATCCTATAACAAAGCTTGTCGGGTTTTAAAAAAAATTACCCTTGAATCCAGGCATAACTGCTGTGATCAATTATGGTCTCCAGGCTGATTTTAATTGTCTGCTGCTGTTTACAAAGATACGGGCTGGTTCTGTTTTTATAAAAATAGTCCCTGTGTTTTTGAGTTCAAGCCCTGGCAGTCTTGACAAAAGGGCTGGTTTCAATTCAGGTCCGGGCGGGCAACAGAGGCCTGGCCTGTCTGCCGGGGCAAAAAATCTGCCCCGGGGCTTCCGGGTTTTGTTCCGGGTAAAAGTATTTCAAAGACTTAAGCTTCCGCTTGACCGGGCGTATCAGCCTGAATAAACTGACTGGCCTGATATTTCAGTTTTGTCTGGGTCTAATGGCTGGAAATTTAAGACCCAAGCCATGCTCCAATAAAACGGCACATCTAAAGAACTTGAGAGTTAAAAGTTAAAGGTAAAGATAAAGAAATCAGGCTGTTGAAACTGATAATGATG
>CAZHCY010000216.1:0-4718 GCA_964531185.1 uncultured Desulfovibrionales bacterium
TCCCAGAATGGTTCTGGGGGATCCGGTCAGGCTGCAGCAGATTATCTATAACCTGGCTGGAAACGCCATTAAGTTCACTGAACAGGGCTACGTCCTGGTAGAGATGAAGCTGCTGGATCTTTCCCGGGAAAATTTCCGGATGAAGCTGTCCGTGTCTGACACGGGAATGGGCATAGAAAAGGATAAACTGGAAAGGATCCTGGAGCCCTTTACCCAGTCGGACAGCTCCACTTCCCGCAAGTTCGGCGGAACCGGCCTTGGACTGACCATATCCAAACAGCTGATAACAGCCATGGACGGAGCTCTGGATGTACAGAGCACAAAAGGCCGGGGAAGTGTTTTCAGTTTTCATGTGCTTATGGGCAGGGCCAAGGAAGATGCAGAAAACATTCTGGATCTGGGACAGGCCAGGCAGATGATCAGCAGGGCCATTGTGCATGATTCAGGCCTGAAGACTGCGGGAATCATCATGTCTGTCCTGGCCCATGCCGGTGTTGAAAGTATCCAGATGGCTGAACTGGATAAGATCCTGGAGTCTCTGGGGCAGTGCAAAAAGAAGCAGGAAAACTTTCTGGCAATCCTGGATCTGGATCAAGTCCCAAAGAGCAGTCTGCAGGCACTCTCAGGCTTCAGGACTGCAGATCCGGAAACAGGTCCTGTGCTTTTGGGGCTCAGGCAGAATATGCTTCCCGGGGACATGGACAGATTTGCAAAGCACGGCCTGCACAAGGTTCTGCTCAAGCCCTTTTCCCCAGGAGAGGTTTGCCAGGGACTCAAAGAGATTTATTGTCCTGAAAGAATTAAACAGGCTGAGTCTTTGCACTCCCAACGCAAAGCAAGGCCTTTAAGAAAACTGAGAATCCTGGTGGCAGAGGATAACCAGGTCAATCAGCTCCTTTCCAGGAAGATTCTTGAAAAGCGAGGACATGAAGTCCATTTGGTGTCCAATGGACAAAAGGCCTTTGAAAAATTCAGGGACGGGAATTATGACCTTATACTCATGGATATTCAAATGCCTGGGGTGGATGGATTTGAAGCCACTCGCAGAATCAGGGAGCTGGAACAAAAAAGAATTTCGGACAGGCCGGGTGATGTTTCTGAAAATCAAACCCCGGACTGCGAATCAGATGCGGAACCCGGAATTCAGGCCAGGGACAGAGTTCCTGTTATTGCCCTGACTGCTTATGCCACAAACGAGGATCGTAAGAAATGTCTGGATGCGGGTATGGATGATTATATATCCAAACCCATTGACATGAAAAAGCTTGATGACAGCCTGAAAAGAATTGAATTTCAGACCGGAAAGCCTGATTCCAGGAGCATGGAGAATGAAATTGAAGAAGCCCTGGAAGCCCTGGATCATGATGAAGAGCTGCTCAAGGAGCTGGTTTCGGTTTTTGTTCAGGAAAAAGAAAATTATATGGCTGATATGAACAGGGCCCTGGATGCCGATGACCGCAAACTCCTGCACATGTCTGCTCACAGGGTCAAGGGAGCTTTGTCAGTATTCAAAAACCAGGAGATAACCAGCATGGCTGCCTCACTGGAGGATATTTCCATGGCAGAAGAGCTGGAAATAATCAAAATCAAGGCCAAAGATTTTGAAAAGCATCTGGAAGTATTCATGTCTGAAATAATAACCTATATTGAAGATTAAATCCTATCTTTAAGGACGCATTAATGTCTGATATTATTCTGCTGAGCAGCAATAAGACCCTGGAAAATCAAATCAAGTCCGCTTTGCAGGGAAATGGTTCAGAAATAAAGGTCAGATGGGTAGATATCCATTCAGTACCTGAAAATTTTGACTTTCATAACGAAATTAATGTCTTTGTTGTGGAAGCAGGTCATGATGATGTTGATTACAGGGGGCTGAACCGGACACTGAACACATTATCCAGTCAGGCCGGCATATCCATCATGGTCTTTGCCGGTCCGGCAGGCAGCAGGCCGGCCATGGATGAACTGGCTCCTGATGCGGTTCTTGACACTGTGTTTGATGAACAGGACCTTAAGACTCATCTGGAATATCTGGTGCGCATCAGTGAGCTGCGGGCCATGAACAACAATCTGAGTCATCAGTTGAGTCACCGGGTGTCCAGACTGGCCGGTCTGGAGCAGCAGCTGGTGCATACCAATAAAATCTTGGAAGCCCTGAACCGCTGCGGAGAGATTATTATCAAGGCCAACCAGGAACAGGACATGCTCCAGCAGGTCTGCGACACCCTGGCCTCCAGCTTTGATTCCTGCCTGGTGATGGTGGGCTATGCTGAAATGGATGAGGAAAGCAGCGTCAGGATAGTAGCCAAAAGCGGGCTGAAAAAGGAAATTGTAGACGGGCTGAAGCTTACCTGGGACTTGAGCCCTTATGGACAGGGGCCTACAGGCACCTCCATCAGGACCGGCAAAACAGTATTTGTTCACCATCCGGAAAATGATCCCGGCACAGCCGCATGGAGAGATCTGCTGAAGGAAGCTGAAGTGAAATATATTCTTTCCCTGCCCATTGCCCATGCCGGGGTGGGGTTTGGGGCCCTGTCCATATTTGGAGGCGTCAAGGTCGAGTTTTCAGACAAGGAGCTGGAATACCTGGAAAGGGTGGCCCAGAATATCGGCTACGGCATCTGGTTTCTCCGGCACAGGGAGAAAAGGATAAAAGTGGAAAAAGAGCTGCAGAAGGCCAATGAACTTTTTTCCCTGGCCATGGAAGCCACTGAGGACGGCCTTTGGGACTGGAATATTGAGACCGGTAAAACCTATTTCAGTCCCCGCTGGTATACCATGCTTGGCTATGAACCCAATGAACTGCCCATGAACTATGAAAGCTTTGAGCGGATTGTCCATCCTGATGATCTGGATGAGGTTAGAAAGAAACTCAAGGAATATATGGAAGATCCAAAGAACTACAGCCTGGAGTTCAGGGCCAGGGCCAAGGATGGTTCCACAAGATGGATTCTGGCCCGGGGAAAAATTGTCCAGAGCGATGATCAGGGCAAACCGGTCAGGCTGGTGGGAACCCATTTTGACATTACCAGCAGAAAAGAACTGGAACATAAACTTGACGAGGCCAGAAACAGAGCAGAAAAGGCCAATCAGGCCAAAGACAGATTTCTGGAGGCCATGAGCCATGAACTGCGCACCCCGCTGAACGGCATCATGAGCATCCTTCAGACCCTGACCGAGGCTGATCTCAAATCCGGGGACAAGGAGTACATACAGCTGGCCCTTGATTCCTCCAGGCAGCTTCTGGTGTCCATTAATAAAATTCTGGAACTGTCCAATCTGCAGAAGGGCCTTTACTGCGACCATGCCGAACCATTTGATCTTACAGAGGAATTGACCAAAATCACCAGTTTTTTTCTGCCCATGGCCAGAAACAAGAATCTGTACCTTAAACTTGAAAAGAGTGATGAACTCCGGAAACAATACCTGGGAGATATTAGCATCATCAGACAGATCCTCTGGAATTTTCTGGAAAACGCCATTAAATTTACCCAGGAGGGAGGCGTTGTGCTGAGGGTCAGCCTGCAAAAGAGACAGACAGCCGGCAATAAATCCAGGATAGCCTTTGAAGTGGCTGATACCGGCCCCGGACTTTCCACCAGTCAGGTGGATAATCTTTTTGAACCCTTTGGCATGGCTGAAGATTCTCAGCTCAAACGAAGCAGCGGATACGGGGTCGGCCTGAGCGTCTGCAAGCAGCTGGCTGATACCATTGGAGCCAGGATCCAGGTGAGACCCAATTCACCCCATGGAAGCAGCTTTTTGCTGATCCTGGAACTGGAACCATACAAACAGGAGCCTGCAGAGTCTGTCCAGGCTGCAGAAGAGCCGGACCGGGCTGTCAGCAGACAGATAATGGTGGTGGAGGATGAAAAGGTCAATATGATGCTTATTGAGCGCATGCTCACCAGACATGGCTATGAGGTGTTTACTGCCGAAGACGGGGAGCAGGCCCTGGAGATCATGGACCAGCACCGGGATCTTTCCCTGATTCTAATGGATATTATGGTTCCCAGGCATGACGGGTTTGAACTGACAGCCATGATCAGAAACAACAGATTTCCCGGGCTGGCCCAGGTGCCTATAGTCGCTGTAACTGCTCTGGCAGACGGGGAGAGCAAACAGAAATGTTTTGATGCCGGCATGAACGCCTACCTGGCCAAGCCCATTGATAACCAGGAACTTATGAGCACTGTAGACACCTATATGAAAAACTGATTATGCCGGCCTTACATTCAACAGTGGCAACAGTTCAGCCCATTTTTTATGAAAAGCAAGGCACCCCGGTGCATGTTTTCCGGTTGATGCAAGCGTCCCACCCGGGCGTACCCGGGACCACTCCTGTAAGTAACTGTCTGCAGGGAAGCATTGTCCGTTTTTGACAGGCCAGGCACAGGGACAGTGCCCAGGCCAGGGACAGTCCCTGTGCCAAGCCAAAATTTTCGAATTTTTAAACCGGATTTTGCTGCAACAAAAATATATTCTGTTTCAGTTGTCAAAAATGCATAATGCTCAGGAATTGAGCATTCGGACTTGCCAAAAGCCAAAAAGAGGCCTTTGCATAATTTACTGATTTTACTGGCTATCCAGTTTTTTAGTTGCCTGGAAGCTGACTTTTTTAACTTCCCGGCAGACTGATTCGGCAGGAAACTTATCACCCTGTAACAGTTTAGCCCTTTTTAAGGGCGCAGGGGACAGGCACCCCGTCACCCACT
>CAZHCY010000217.1:0-4700 GCA_964531185.1 uncultured Desulfovibrionales bacterium
AAAAGAAGGAAGACAGACAACTTTTGCCCATTGACAACTGTCAATCATATCAGCCAAGGAAAGCAAGTCACCCCGGGGTCTGTTTTCTGGTTGATGCAAGAAAAAGACTTGGAAAAACAAGCTCTGGGAGAGCCAGTCCCCGTGCCTCATGCAAAGGGCTGAACTGTTACCAGTCATGCAGGCCAGTTTTTTTTCAGTCCAGCCAAGATATACCCCCCGCAAAATCCGCCATAAACTTATTTGTCTGGATCCTGGATAAGAAATAAAAGATCTAACTGCCCGGAGAACCTTGGGCAATGATGCTGCAAAAAAGCCATAAACACCTTCCTGGCAGGAAGAAACCCTGAGATCGAAGAACCAGGCTTTGCCCGGCTGCCCTGTATTTAAAATAAAGGTTGAAACAGCCCGGGAAATATCCACAGGCCGGAACCAAATGGATCCTGAATGGCTCCAGTCAGGTTTACACCGGCTGAACCATGCGCTATGTAGTTGCCCAGCCAGCAGATGGCACCAACATTTACAACAGGGAGAAAAGAAATGATTTCCAGAGATAAAGCTCTTGAACTGCTGTACTCCAGGCTTGAGGAGGACAACCTGATCAAGCATTCCTTATCCACAGAAGCGGTTATGAGAAGCTTAGCCCAGGAACTTGAGCAAAACCAGGAAGAATGGGGGTTGACCGGCCTGCTTCATGATCTTGACTACGCAGCAACTGCTCATGATCCTTCCAGGCACGGCCTTGAAACCGCTTATATGCTTCAAGGACAGCTGCCTGAAGAATGTCTGACAGCCATTAAACTTCATGCCAGTGAAATGAATGGTTCTGGCATCCCTCAAAGTCTTCTGGATTACGCTCTGCGCTGCGGAGAGACAGTGACCGGTCTGATAATGGCTGCCGGCCTTGTAAGACCCAATGGACTGGATGGAATGAAACCCAAAAGCCTTAAAAAGAAAATCAAGGACAAGGCTTTTGCGGCCTCAGTCAACAGGAAAATAATAGCTGAGCATGAAAAATTGGGGCTGGACCTTGGCCGGTTCCTGACAATTTCCATTGCCGCCATGCAGTCCATAGGTCCTGAGCTGGGATTTTCCTCTCAATCCTGAAATTTATAAACCTGGTCAAGAATTTCGCGACCCCCGCCTTCAAGGACCTTTCTGGCCAGGTCTATGCCCATGACCTCAGCATCCTTGGGTTTGCCGGTCATGGTCCGCCTGATTACTGTCTTTCCATTAACGTCAGACACAAGGCCTGTGGCATAAAGTCTGTTGTTTTCCTTCAGGCACAGGCAGGCAATGGGCACCTGACATCCGCCTTCCAGTTCAGCCAGAAAAGCCCGCTCGCAGATAACGCAGAATCTGGTGGGGGCATGATCCATAAACCCCAGCAATTCATCCAGTTCAGGCCTTTGAGATGAGTACTCAATCCCCAGAGCGCCCTGGCCCACAGCCGGCAGAAAATAAGGCGGCAGCAGTTCACACTCATAGGTAGTACTGAACTCCATTCTTCTCATGCCGGCTTCAGCCGCAATAATGGCATCGTACATACCCTCCCGGAGCTTCTTCAGCCTGGTGTCCAGATTTCCCCGCAGCATCCTGATTTTCAGGTCCGGCCTGAGATACATTATCTGAGCCTGCCGCCTGAGGCTGGAGGTGCCCACCACTGCACCATCTGGCATGGTAGCCAGATCAGGATACTTTTCAGACAATAAAAGATCATACCTGGACGCCCTTTCAGGGATAATCCCTATCTTCAGCCCCTCCGGAAGTTCAGCAGGCACGTCTTTCATGCTGTGCACAGCCAGATCAGCCCGTCCGTGCATTATGGCCTCCTCGATTTCCTTCACAAAAAGGCCTTTCCCGCCTACCTTGGCCAGAGGAACATCCTGAATCTTGTCTCCCGTGGTTTTTACCACCAGTAAATCAACACACAGGCCGGGGTATCGATTAATCAGCCTGGTTTTAATATATTCCGCCTGCCATAAAGCCAGCTTGCTCCCTCTGGTTGCTATGGTGATTTCTTTCATGCCTCGAACTTTACCCGGTTAAAAATTTTCACAGGGAATAAACTCCTGTCTTTGAGGAAGTTTCAGTTTCATGCCCTCATCGCTGACCCTGACAAAGGTAATGGAATTGGCAAATACAAATTTTTCAGTCTCACTGCCGGGTTCATCCGAATAAACCCGGACATGGTAAGTGACTGAAGTATTGCCCTGCCTGACAAACTGAATATTAAACCGCAAAATGGCTCCCAGAGGCACCTGCTTGGTGAATCTGATTTCATCCATGGCCACGGTAACCAGTTTGCAGCCTCTGAATTCCTTGCTGGCGGCCAGCCAGGCGAATTCATCAACCCATTTGAGCATCATGCCTCCAAAAAGAAAGCCATGGTGATTAAGATGCTCAGGCCTGACCAGAGTATAATTGTTCATAATTAAAAAAACCCGAAATCCGGACAGCGTTTTTGTCAGCGGATCATGGACCAGCCCTTTAAAAGTCCGAAACAGCCGGCCAGCATCATATCGCCTCCCGGGCACAAAAACTGCACATCACTGTCTTTTAAGATCATTCTTCTGGGCCCCAGGACAAAAGTTGTTCTGAAGTCCACAGACCCTGCAGAATCCAGAATAAGACAACCATGCCCGTTATCTTCAAACACCTGGGAATTGCTCAAATTTCCGGCTTGAAAAGATTTTAGCAGCTTCAGCAGTGTTTGTCCATCCAAAAGGCCGGTATGATGCTCAAACACCCCGTGAATCCGGCCCTGAAAAACCAGAAAGGCAATGGTATGGCTGTTGCCGGCGTTGATCACGCAAACACCTTTTTGCCTGGACAATTCCTCAACTTCCGGGACAAACAGAGCCCCCAGCAAAGCTGCAGCTCCGGTATCCGACACATAGCCGCATCCCATGCATGAACTCAGGGCTTTAAGCCTGGTCATTTCTTCCGGAGGACTGGCAAAGATCAAATTTTCCAGACAACCCTGATTTTGAAGAAGAAGCTTTTTCCAGATCTCAAAGCGCCCCAGCCGGTTGCTGCTCTGGGGATGAAAACCATGGTCCTGGCAGCAGGCCAGAATCAGACCGGGATATTCCAGACCGGCCTGGACCAGGAAGCTCTGCCAGAATCCTGGATCATAATCGCTCAGATAAACAGGATGGTGCCCTGAAGGACAATTTTCACTAAGTCTAAGCCCCATGGCTTCCACATTCTGCAAGGAATCGGAAAGTGCATAAGCGGCACTTGGATGAATGGCCGCTTCAAGACCCTGATCCAGACATTTTTTTAGAGTACGGTAAAATCCGCCGCCCATATTCCAGCCATAAAGATAGATCTTTCTGGAGTCAGCGTGAAGGGCCGCTATTCTGGATGCAATGGCCATGGCCGGTGAAGGCAGGATGAATTTGGGACAGTTTTCCAGTTCCTGTCCTGGAACATAATAAAGCACATCCTGGGTTCCGCTGCCAATATCAAGACAGAGGATATTACAGTCTGAATTGATCACGAATGCTCCCTGGTCATGATAAACAGTTCAAAAAAAAAAGGCAGGTAACTACCTGCCTTTTTTTATCCGGTTTTGTCCAGTCTCTAAATGGTGGTCATCTTCAGGCCGCCCTGGTCCAGATCCACCCTGACCTTTTGTCCGTCCATCAAGTTTCCGCCAATGATCTCCCTGGCCAGAGGAGTCTCAATATGCTGCTGCAGATACCTGCGCAAAGGCCTGGCCCCATAGACAGGATCATAAGCCTCCCTGGCGATAAACTCCTTGGCCTCTTTACTGATTTCCAGCTCAATTTTCCGATCTGCCAGGCGATTCTGGATATGTTCTGCCAATAAATCAATTATTCTCTGAATTTCATCCAGCAGCAGGGGCTTGAAGAGCACGATTTCATCAATCCTGTTCAGAAATTCAGGCCGGAAATGCGCCCGGACAGTCTTCATGACATCATCGCGGACATGATCTTCCAGCTGACCTTCCGGTGTTATACCCTCCAGAAGAAATTGCGACCCCAGATTGGAAGTCATGATGATAACCGTATTCTTAAAGTCAATGGTCCTGCCGTGACTGTCAGTCAGACGCCCGTCATCCATAATCTGAAGCAGGACATTGAATACATCTGCATGGGCCTTTTCCACTTCGTCAAAAAGGACCACACTGTAGGGCTTGCGGCGGACCGCTTCAGTAAGCTGCCCTCCCTCATCATATCCAACATATCCAGGAGGCGCACCTATCAGCCTGGCCACTGTATGCTTTTCCATGTACTCGGACATGTCGATCCGAATCATGTTTTCTTCAGTATCAAACAGATTTCTGGCCAGGGTTTTGGTCAATTCAGTCTTGCCCACTCCGGTGGGGCCCAGAAAAAGAAACGAGCCAATGGGCCGATTGGGATCCTTCAGCCCTGACCTTGCCCGAAGCACTGCATCTGCCACTGCATCCACAGCTTCATCCTGTCCCACTATCCTCTCATGCATAATATCTGAAAGCTTGAGCAGTTTTTCCCTTTCTCCTTCCATGAGCCTGGAAACAGGGATTCCCGTCCATTTGGATATGATCTCGGCAATATCGTCAGGACCCACCTCTTCCTTTAGAAGCATTTTGCCCTCTGTGTCCCGGGTAAGTCCGGCTTCTTTTTCAGCAAGTTCCTTTTCCAGCTGATTGAGCTTTCCATACCTGAGCTCAGCTGCTTTGTTCAGATCAT
>CAZHCY010000218.1:0-4674 GCA_964531185.1 uncultured Desulfovibrionales bacterium
GATCCTGGCCGGGATCTTTCCGGCCAGGTCCTGCCATACTTCCAGTTCTTCTCCTGGCAGGTCCAGAACCTGGGCGGCTTTATCTCCGGACAGAGACAGCAGAAAAAGATTTCTCCAGCAGGAAACAAACTCCTGCAGAAAAAAACCAATATCCAGGCCCTGGCCCAGCATGTCATCCAGCTGCCTGTGAATCAGGACAAGATCCTGATTGATTATGGCTTTGAAAAACTCCTGATAGATTTCAGAACCGGCCAGCCCCAGAACCTGCCTTACAGTGTCCGCATCCAGCCGGCCCCTGCCCAGGGCGGTAACCTGGCTTAAAATGGACATGGAATCCCTGACGCTGCCCGCTCCTTTTCTAGCAATGAGCCTGACTGCATCCTGGTCATATTCAACCTTTTCCCATTGAAGCACCTTTTCCAGATGCGCAATCAACTGTTCCAGAGGAACCATTTTGAACACATAATGCTGGCATCTGCTGACCACTGTGGGAGGAAACTTCTCCGGCGCAGTGGTGGCCATAATGAAGATGCAGTGTCCGGGGGGTTCTTCAAGGGTTTTGAGCAGGGCATTGAAGGCGCCCCTGGACAGCATATGGGCTTCGTCTATGATGATCACCCGGTATCTGCTGTTCATGGGAGAATACAGGGCATCCTCTCTGAGCTTGCGCACATTGTCCACGCCTGTATGGGAGGCAGCATCTATTTCCAGGACATCAGGGGAGGCCCCGTCAGTAATCTGCACACAGCAGGTGCACTCATTGCAGGGTTCAGCCCCGGGTCCCTTCAGGCAGTTGATTGCTTTGGCCATGATTCTGGCCGCAGTGGTCTTGCCCACTCCCCTGGTGCCGCTGAAAAGATAGGCATTGGCTGGTCTGTCCTCCTGGCAGGCCCTGGAAAGGATCTTTCTGATGAATTCCTGGCCTACAATTTCTTTGAACTGCTGAGGACGATATCTGGAAGTCAGGCTTGAAACAGCCATTTATTCTCCTGCATTTTTTCTCAAAAATCCTGATCCGGCCGGCTCTGTACCGCCGGCCGGATCAGCACTGTCACCGCAACTGCAGAACAGATCATAAGTTGTAGTTTGTCAGCCATCCTGCATATTTGAGATTATCGCCGTGAACCACCTTGAAATACTCGCTCTGCAGCAGCAGACTGGTAGGCCCTGCAGCCCCTGATCCAATGGTCCTGCGGTCCACTTCCCGAATGGGGGTCAATTCCGCGGCTGTGCCGCAGAAAAAGGCTTCGTCAGCCATGTAAATCTCATCCCTGGTGAAGCGCTGCTCAGTAACTTCATACCCCATATCCCTGGCCAGGGTGATGATGGAATCCCTGGTGATGCCTCCCAGGATGGGCCCCAGAGGGGAAGTCTTCAGTTTGCTGTTCTTGATGATAAAGATGTTTTCACCAGTGGCTTCAGCCACATAACCATCAACATCCAGCATCAGGGCCTCGTCATAACCGTCAGCCACAGCCTCCCTCTTGGCCAGGACCGAATTGACGTAATTGCCGGATACTTTGGCCTTGGTCATCATGACATTGACATGATGCCGGTTGAAGCTGGATGTCTTGACCCGGATGCCTTTTTTCAGAGCTTCTTCCCCAAGGTAGGCTCCCCAGGGCCAGGTGGCGATAATCAAGTGGACCGGATTCCGGGCCGGATGAACCCCCATGGCCCCGTCTCCAATGAAAGCCAGAGGCCTGATATAGCCCTGATCCAGCTTATTGGCCTTGAGGGTGTCAATTATGGCCTGACTGACCTCTTCCTGGGTAAATGGAATCTCCATTTCCACGGTCCTGGCTGAGTTGATCAGCCTGGCGGAATGTTCTTCCAGCCTGAAAATAGCAGAACTGCCATCCTTGCATTTGTAGCACCTGATACCTTCAAACACTCCCACCCCGTAATGCAGTGTATGGGTAAGCACGTGAACATTGGCTTCATCCCAGGGCACCAGTTTTCCGTCAAACCAGATCTTTTCAGCTTTCTGTATCATAAATCCTCCTCAAGTATTAATATGCAGCACCACTTATCCAGAGGTAACCACCCAGGAAATTCCGGCCCCGGACTCTGCCGGCCCATGTTATTCCCGGCTGGCCCTGAAAAACATTTTCAAAGGCACCATATCCAGCCTGAACAGCTTTCTTATCTGTTTTTCCAGATATTTTCTATAGGAAGGTTTGAACAATTCCGGATTATTCACAAAAAAAACAAATTCAGGAGGATTGACCCCGGCCTGCGTCAGATAATAAATCTTGGCCCTTCTGCCTTTAATGACCGGCGGCTGATGTCTGGACACAGATTCTTTGACCAGCCTGTTAAGCTGGCCCGTGCCCACCCTGGTCTGGCTCTGGGCCCAGAGCTTTTCAGCCAAAGGGATGATGCCCCCCAGCCCGGCCCTGGTCATGGCTGAAGTATAGATCACCGGGGCATGCGCGCAGAACCCCAGTTCCTGGGAAAACATCCGCCTGACTCCGGCCTGATGAGATCTGGGCACCAGATCAATCTTGTTGACCAGAATCACAAACAAAGTTTTTTCCCGGTCCAGAAAAGAAAGCAGTTTCTTGTCCTGGGCCACCACGCCTGCAAGGGAGTCCAGAACCAGAAAGACAACATCCGCCCTTTTGCTGGATCTCAAGGCCTTGAGCACGCTGAATTTTTCCAGATCATCCCTGATGGTGGTTCTGCGCCTGACTCCGGCGGTATCTATGAAGGTAAAGCGCCGGTTCTGATGCTCAATGGTGATATCCACACAGTCTCTGGTGGTGCCTGCAGTTTCGCTGACCATGACCCTGTCCTGGCCGGTCAGGGCATTTAAAAGAGATGACTTGCCCACATTGGGCCTGCCCAGAAAAGAAAAACGCAGCCCCTGCTCAGCAGCATCAGCCTGAGCCTCTTCCTGTTCAGGCAGTTTTTCCCTGATGGTCTCCACCAGATGGCGGATATTGTAACCGTGGGCAGCTGAAACAGGGGTCATGTCCAGGCCCAGGGCATAAAAATCAGATGTGAGCAGGGTTTCCAGCTCTTCTCCGTCCACCTTGTTCACCACAAGATGCACAGGCTTGTTGCTCTGTCTGACCAGGCCGGCCAGATGCTGATCCAGCCGGGTCAGACCCTGCCTGCCGTCTGTGACCACCAGAATCAGATCAGCGCTTTCAATGGCTTCTGAGGCCTGGTTGAATATTTCCTCCTCCACTGCATCCCGGCCTTCCATGACCAGCCCCCCGGTATCCACCACAGCAAACAGTTCCCGGCTGCTGTCCCGAACCACCCCGTAAAGCCTGTCTCTGGTTACTCCTGGCCGGTCATGGGTCAAAGCCTTGTTTCTCCTGATGAGACGGTTAAACAGGGTTGATTTGCCCACATTGGGTCTGCCGGCTATGACAACGTAAGGAAGCATGTTCTTTGGCCTTTAGAAATCAGCTGATCGGGGTTTCCCTGAAAAACAGACGGGCCACCGAGGCTGAATCCGGGCTTTTTAGGACGCCTTTTTCAGTGATGATGGCGTGAATTAATGCGGCCGGGGTAACATCAAAGGCGAAATTGAACACCTGGACCTCAGTGGGCAGAATGAGGCGGTTATTGATGTATCTGACCTCATCAGGAGTTCTGTTCTCAATGGGAATATGGCTGCCGGTTAAAGTCTCCAGGTCAAAGGTGGACAGGGGGGCGGCCACATAAAAAGGGATATCATGGGCTTTAGCCGCCAGAGCCACCAGAAAGGTTCCAATCTTGTTGGCTGCATCACCGTTGGCAGCTATCCTGTCCGCACCCACCACTACTTTATCCACCAGACCCTTGTGCATTAAATGGGCGCAGGCATTGTCGCAGGCAGCAACCACTTCAATTCCGTCCCTGGCCAGCTCGTAGGCCGTAAGCCTGGCTCCCTGAAGAAAAGGCCTGGTCTCATTGGCAATCACTTTAATCTTCTTGCCCTGTTCCACTGCAGCCCGGACCACGCCCAGGGCGGTACCGTATCCTCCAGTGGCCAGAGCCCCGGCATTGCAGTGGGTCATGACCGTGTCCCCGTCCTCCAGCAGCTCAGCCCCGAATCTGCCCATGGTTTTATTGATGCTGATGTCTTTGCGGTGTATTTCCAGGGCCCGGTCCAGCCACAGGGCATAAAGCCCGTGTCCGGAAACTGAATCAGGCCGGTGTTTTTGCATCAGCCTTACTGCCCAGGCCAGATTGGCAGCTGTGGGCCTGGCATTGGAGATAATCTCCAGCTTTTGCTGCAGGCAGGCCCGGAAATCTGGCCGGTCGGCACATTCCAGAGCAGCCAGAGCGCAACCATAGGCTGCGGTAACGCCAATGGCTGGTGCGCCCCGAACAACCATTTCCTGAAGAGCTGTAACAATGTCCTGTGCTGTCCGGCACTCAAACCAGTCTTCCCGGCCGGGGAGATACCTCTGATCAAGCAGCATCAGCTGCTTTTTTTGCTGATCAAAATAAATATGTTCCATATCCTGTTTCTTTATAAGAGTTCTTGAGAGTTAAAAGTTAAAGGTAAAGAAATCAGGCTGTTGAAGCTGATAATGATGCTGACATTCAGGATTCCGGAAATTGTCAGTAAATACAAGACTTTGATAAAGAATTTTTGACTGTCAAGTAAGAGTTAATTAGTTTCCATCCGGAAAGTCTTTCTTTCTGGATGCTGAAACTGTAGGTTTTCTT
>CAZHCY010000219.1:0-4661 GCA_964531185.1 uncultured Desulfovibrionales bacterium
GGTTTTCAGCCATGATTAGGATCCTCCTTTGGGTTTAAAATGATTTTGTTAAAATGTTTGCTGTCTGCTGTGCAGCAGCCAAGGTACGGCTTTAAATTATCAGCCAGAAACAAGGTCAGCGTAAACTGTAAAGATTGGGATTCCGGATATATACAGCAAGAAATAAACCATTTTAAAGGATAATGCTCATGTCCCGGAATAAAATGATCTGCCTGATTATCAGGTATTATAAGGATGGTAATGGCTGGGAAAGAAAATTGTTTTTGAATATTTCTGCTTAAGATAAGCGTGAAGCATGGATTGAAATGACCGGGAAATCATCTGAAAATGTTTCAGGTATAAACTTTTGTTTGCACTGATGCTAAGTCTTGATTGCACCCGGAGAAAACATTAACTGTCTGCCCTGAACCTTCCAGCCGGCCTCTTCGCTGAAAGCCTGAGTTCAACGTTTGTAAGTCCTCACAGGGTTAAATTTTTTGCTCAAAAATTGGTTGTCAAAAAAATCAATTCTTCCAGGCGCGGATCTTTTTGAAAGATAACAGCTATTTTATGGTGTTATCATCTGATTCACACAAATGACATACTCCTGCCACTTTTTTTAAGTCCAGCACAAAGGCTATCCCTGATCCTGGTTTATTCAATTCTCCTGCCTGTATAATGGCTGAAAGCACTTTTTCAGTTATGTCCTGCGGGACAATGGTCAAAACAATTTCTTTTTCAGGCTCTATGGGAATACCCAGCAGGGTTTTATTCTCGCGAATTCCTGTGCCCCTGCCATATATAATCGTCCCGCCTTCTGCTCCGGCTTCTTTTGAGGCCTTGATAATAATTTTAGAAACCCCCTTGTTGATAATGGTCACAATCAGATCAAATTTCATCTCAGCACTCATTGGTTTCTCCTTTGGACGGCTTTTAGCATAGCGCCCACCAGCATAACAGATAATATCGGGGCCATGGCCACCAGGGCTATCAGGCCGAATCCATCCTGGACCGCACTTCTGCCTTCCATTGCTTCGGCAAGGCCCAGTGCTATAGCCATGACAAAAGTAACCGTCATGGGGCCTGTGGCCACTCCTCCGGCATCAAAGGCTATGGCGATGAATGATTGATCACAGAACCGCATTAGTAATATTGCAAAAATATACCCTGGAATAAGAATATAATATATTGGTATGCCAAAAATAATCTTGGCCATTCCCAGGGCGACAAACAGTCCCACGCCAACGGAAAGTATGACCAGCAGCAGGCGGAAGCTGATGGACCCTGATGAAGCCCTTTCCACGTTTTCGCAAAGTATACGCACAGCAGGTTCAGCAACAGTTGCCACAAGTCCCAGGATAAAGCCTGTGGGAATCAGAATCCACAAATTATCAAAGGAACTCATGATCCGGCCCATCTCTGTGCCTACAGGCAAAAAACCAACTTTTACTCCTTGTAAAAACAGGGTCAGACCTGCCACTGTCATAAGCACTCCCTTGAACAGATTAATCACATATTCTCTGGGCAGTCTGAGATAAACCAGCTGAAAGAATATAAAAAAAGCCACAAGGGGACCAATGGCCAAGAGCACTTCGGTCAGGACATGTCTGAAATACAAAAAATCAATAAGCTCAATCATGAATAAACAATCCCCATTATCATTACCCCAAGGACAGGACCGATGGAAGCCAGACCTATAAGACCAAATCCATCATGAAGGGAAGACCTGCCTCCAAGTACCGCAGCAACTCCAATGCCCAGGGCAAGAATAAAAGGCACTGTTACCGGGCCTGTGGTTACTCCTCCGGCATCAAATGAAATGGGCACAAAATCTGTGGGCGTGAAAAAAGACAGTACAAGCGTCAGAATATAACCTCCGGCCAGAAGATATGCTGCAGGCACGTCAAGGACAATCCTGAGTATGGCCAGAGTAACGAATATACCCACCCCCAGGGCTACTGAAGCCACCAGAACATAACGATGAACCAGACCCCCGGACACGGTATCCACATATCCCACCAGGACCCATACATCAGGCTCGGCCAGGGTAACCATGAAACCCAGGATAAAGGCAAAAAATAGAAGAAAAAACAAAGAGCCTCGCTTGGGAAGTTCTGCCCCAATGGCTTCACCCATGGGCAAAAGGCCGATTTTTACCCCTTCAAGAAAAAGAAACAGACCGGCCATAACCATGAAAGTCCCGATCAAGAAACGGGAAAAAAGCACCCAGGGCATGGAAACAAGGAAAACTTGAAGCAGGACAACTGCAACTGCAATAGGCATGACCGCCTGGACAACTTCAATAATTTCTTTTCTGGCACTTTTGTTCATAATAAATTCCAGAGTACTGTGGTTAGGCTGCTTGTTCCACCTGAAAAAATATTTTTGGCAGCAGCTTAGCCCTTTTTAAGGGAAGCTGTCAATGACACAGGTTATTTATGCCCATGGTAAACAGCAGCAAATCTCTGGGCTTGTTCTGAAGCAACTGCTTGATGGATTTTATATCTTCCAGGTTTCGTATGGGCTCCACCTTGATGGAACTGCCCTTTTGTGGATGGTTTGTCATAGCTATGGCTTATATCAACTAAAACCAAACAAAGTCAACAAAAGTTTGCGTTTACCCATCAGAGTGAAGGTGGCGGGGTTTGGTGCTCAGAGTAAGATGCTGATTTTGTTATATATTTATGGCTGAAAAATTCTAATATCAACTTTTAGACTAAAGTTGATATTCAGCCTGAACTTGCCTACTATTCCGTAAAGAATTAATGTAGAACTTATATGAGCAAGAAAATACCAAAAGCACACGATAGTTTTGTAAAGAACATCTTGGGCCGAGAGGTCTACGCCAGGGATTTCATCCGATATTATCTTCCAGAAAAGATAACATCACAGTTGGACCTGGATACGCTGGAAGTGTCTTCCAAATCCTTTGTCAGTGATGAACTTAAGGAAAATCTGACAGACTTGGTTATGACCCTCCAGTTCAAGAATAAAGACCTTGCAGAAATCTATATGCTCATTGAACATAAAAGCAATTTATATCATCTGACAAAGCTCCAGCTGTTCGGATATTTAAACGAAGCATGGCAGAATAAAAGAAAGGACGAGCTCCCAATAATCATCCCGGTAGTATTCTACCATGGAAAGAGGAAATGGAGCGACAGCCTGGAATTTTCAGATATGTTCAAGCCTCCTGAAGGGCATTATCTTAAGTATATTCCCAAATTTGAACATATCTTGATTGAAGTCCCGGAAGTTAATAAGAAAAAGGTCAAATCAACTATTGTCCTTGAAGTCTTTAATCTGACACTGGAGCATATCTTTTACCCAGACAGACGAGACAGGATATTCAAGGCATTGGAATTATTATTCCAGGGATTACAGGCAGAGGAAGCGGGAGAAATATTCGGAGTAATTGTCAAGTATATGCTTTCCGCCACAGACTTAACCCCTGGAGAAGTGGAAGAAAAAGTAAAACATCTTCCCAAAGGAGCAGATACCGTGAAAACTACAGCAGAAGTATTGGAAGAACAAGGCTATAACAAAGCTATCTTGGAAAAACCCCAGTGGGTTGCGGAAGGCGAACTTAAAGCCACCCAGGAAACCCTGATAGACCAGGCAATAGAACTATACGGGCCACTGCCTGGAATGCTCCAGGTTAAAATCAAGTCCATTCAATCCATTGAGAATCTCCGAGCTTTAGCCAGAAAAATCATCAGGACTGAATCTCTTGATGAATTCACAGAACTGGTAAACAGAGCAGCACAGCAGTAAATTCCCTTCCCTTTCCATATGCACAAGGCCACCCCGTACCCATAGGGTGGCCTCCACACATAACTTACGCAGCATCCCCCAAAGGTACTGATTAACTGCATAAACCAGGGTCTGGTCAGAAAGATGAGCATAGCGTATGGTCGTCTTTATCTGTGTATGGCCCAACAATCTACCCACCTCGTAAATGCTGCGCCCTCTGTTAACCAGAAAGCTTGCAAAGCTGTGCCTGAGATCGTGAATCCTTACGTCTTCCAGCCCTGCTCTTTTACGGGCCTGGTTCCAGGAATTAAAAATAGAGACAAAAGGTTTGCCTGTTTTGGGGCTTGGAAAAATAAACTCATTCACCCTGGGCAAGCCTTTTAAAATCTCCAGGGCATTAGAGGAAAGCGGTACAGTCCTGGGTTTACCTGACTTAGTTACCGGAAACATCAATGTTTTACGCTCAAAATCTATATCCTCCCAGCGGGCATCCAGGATCTCTCGTTTACGGGCTCCGGTCAGTATAAGAAGCAGGTAAGCCCTCACAGGGCCAGTGCCTGTTTTCCTCCAGAAGCTCTTACCCATATCCTTTGCAGGGCTGTCGCTTCTTCCATTTTTCTCGGCAGCCTTTTTTCTTGTATGGCGAGTCCGAGGAAGGAGGCTTGTTGGAATTGGAGGAATCCTCATTGAGCCTGGCTTCAAGTTTTTCGATCCGCTCTAAAAGATGCAGGATCAGCTTGATGACGGACGGCGGAGTCTTTTGCCAGTCATCCATGGAGATTTCCAAGCCATCCGGAAGGAGCCTTTTATCAGCCATGAACCACCTCCTGGTAATTCTTCTGCAAAGGACACAGGTAAACAGCCTGCACCGTCCTTAAACGTTCGTTGCGGATATCGTTTCTGCCCCGGCCTTGAGTAAGGCCGACATA
>CAZHCY010000220.1:0-4654 GCA_964531185.1 uncultured Desulfovibrionales bacterium
AAGTGGGTGACGGGGTGCCTGTCCCCTGCGCCCTTAAAAAGGGCTAAACCGTTACTAACTCTCAAGTGTTTACATAAATAAAAAAAACAAGCGCTGGGGTGCCCTGCTTTCCTTAAAAAGGGCTGAACTGTTACAAAACCTGAAACAGACCGGCAAAAGCAGAATCCTGATAAACCGTTCTCCCCTGATAATATTGCAAACTTTTGCATTAAGTATCTTCCTTGACTGAGGGTAGTCAACCAAAGAATTCCTCTTTTAAGGACAATTATTTGGAATCAGGCATGAGCATTCAGCAATTTTGCCCTCTGGCGCAGGATTTTCTGACTGCCCGGGCTGAAAAAAGTGCAAAACAAGCAAGGAACCCAGGATGAAGCCTGTGTTTGCCCCGGGAGATGCAGCCCGCAGGAAACCGGCAGGACTTTTCCCAGCAAGAATGTCATCAACCCGAGTTCAGACCCTTGTAACAGTTTAGCCATTTGCATGAGGCTCGGCTTCCTGCCGGGAGGCACACAGCCCGGAGGGGGCTGGCTCTCCCAGAGCCT
The DNA here is from genome assembly GCA_964531185.1 of uncultured Desulfovibrionales bacterium. GTDB lineage: Bacteria > Desulfobacterota > Desulfovibrionia > Desulfovibrionales > Desulfonatronovibrionaceae > CAZHCY01. Next base: position 543 of record CAZHCY010000220.1, read on the forward strand.
GTTTTTCCAAGTCTGTGTTTACATAAAAAACAAACTCTGGGGTGCCCTGCTTTCCTTAAAAAGGCCTAAACTGTTACAGACCCTTTAAATTTCAGCATTAAACGATTCTGTGCCCGCATTCCGGACAAAAATTGCACTCTTCCAGTACAATATGTCCGCCGCATCCGGCACAGGTATTGGGAACAGGACCAAGCTCCACCAGCAGCTCCCCTTCTTTGACCGGCACCATGACCTTGTCTTCCTGATAGTCGGCAAATTTGAGCACTCTTCTGACCAAACCGTCCACAGGAGAAACAATGGCCTTTTCCTGCTTCATGACCGACACATTAAACAGTTCTTCTCCCTTTTTGACCTTGTCTCCGGGCTTGACATGCATGACCCACAAATCACAATTATTGGGAGATGCAACATGATATTCATTTTTCGGGTCAGCCATTTCAAGCCCTTCTTTGACCCCGGCAACCCCTTCACTGACCTTGACCTGGTAGGACAGAAACTCAGAATCCAGAGAATAACGAACCACGCTCATGCCATTGGAGTCAGGCGCTGAAATGTCGTGAATGGCCATATTATGCGGCTTGCCATTGGTATCTGAAAAAGTGACTTCTTCACCAGACGGCAGTCCCTCAAACCAGACATCCAGCGGCAGCTGGTTGGGGTCTCCGAACTGGCATTTGAATTGGATGCAGGACAAGGCATCTCCCGGGTGACTCAGGTAAAGCACCAGCTCTTCCCTGGTGGGCTCCCGGTCAATATGGGAAATAAGGTTCTCCCTTTCCTTGTCCACATCCATATCATCCAGGCTCATAAGGGGTGATTCTTCTGTTCTGAACTGAACAGCCTCTTTCCATCTTTCACCAAACGCGCTTTCATAAACCCAGTCCGGGGGGAACCCCAGGGGCAGTTTTCCAAATTTGCCCAGCAGCAGATTTCTGAAAGCGTCATTACTGTGTTTGTAAATTTCCAGCCTGGCCTCCCGGGTTTCCTTGTCAAGTTCTTCTTCAGGCACGGTATTTACTCTGTCCAGAACCCGCAGAAGCCTGCGCACCCCTTTATCCCCTTTTTCCTTGTACACGTTGGTGATGGTCAGAAAGGAAGTGTTCCAGGTTATCTGGGAACCTGGAGTCACGTCATGATAGCGGGTGATTTTTCTGATTCCGGCCAGAAACCTGAGCATATAGGGCAGAAGATGAATATAGCCCTGCTTCATGGCCCCTTCCTGGGAAGAGGAAGTGGCCCCGCCCGGCATGCCATGCTCAACCACATCATAATCAATGCCCTGAAAATAAGGGGCAGTGTACCGATCATAATACGGCATGATCTGCTTCAGAACAAAGCCGCATTTGCGGATCATTTCCTTGTTCAGGCTGGTTTTCATGCCAAGCTCCTCAATATAAGCGGCTGTGGACAGCACTTCCCCCTGGCCGTACCATCTCACTGCTGCACCAATGGCCGTATCCACTATATGGGCCCCTGCTCTGGCAGCCTCGGCCACAGCCGGAACAAAAAGACCGTCAGTATAATGGCGGTGGTAATGGATTACCAGGTCCGGATATTGATCCCTGATTTCCGAGACAAGCTCTCTGATAAAAACAGGGGGACAGACTCCGGCCATATCCTTGAGCCCCAGAATAAATTTAGTCCGGGCAGCAGCTCCGGACAGGCCGGTGACTTTTTTGACCATGCTCAGAATTTCGCTGACCACATTCATATAATGCCCGATATCAAAACCCTGGGCATAAGACAGGGATATGGCCGGTTCAAATATGTTTTTCCTGGAGTGCATGGCCACCTCGGCAAAGGGGACCATATTTTCAATATGATTCAGAAAATCAAAACAGCGAATTACATCATAATCCTCACAGATCATTTCCCCGGTCAAACGCATGAGATTCCTTGGCTGGGGCTTGTAACCGAGTACATTGGTGGACCTGATCAGGATCTGCTTCATGGTTTTGGGAGCAAACTGATTCCACTCCCTGGCTTCAGTGAACGGGTAAGTCATGTTGGCCATCATGGCCACGTGAAAATGAGCTCCGCCTCCGTTTTCCAGGGAAAAGAATCCGCAGTTGTCCAGATAAGGGCCGATAAGCCGGTCCTCAGCCAGACGGAACCTGTTTCCGCTGTTGGACTGGGTAATATACCTGGTGGTGGTATCGCAGAAGTGAATATAGTCTGAGCCCCTTATGAAATCCAGAACCGCATCCCGGTCGCCTCTTGGATAAGGGGAGTCGATTTCTTCCCCGAGGTCCGGCATGGACGGCTTGAATCTGCCCAGGCGTTTATCATGGACAGACCTGTATTCACCCAGCTGGACATAAGGATTATAGCCCTTGGCTGAGATTTCAGACACCAGGTTGGAAAGCCGGACTGCTTCAGGTTCCCGGTCCCGGTAAACCATGAGCTCAGGAGTGTTGGCCACAAAATTCGTATCATATATCCCTTCCCTGAACTGTGGATTGGCGAAAACTTTTCTATGAAAAGGAATGGTGGTCTTGACTCCGCCTATGATGTACTCCCTGAGCGCCCTTTCCATGGTGCCCAGTACCTTGTTCCAGGTTTTACCGTAGGTGATGAGCAAAGATGCGGCTGAGTCATACTGGGAAGGAAATGTATAACCGGCGCTGATGCATGAATCAACGCGGACTCCCTGTCCTCCCGGAGACTGATATCTGGTGATGAGCCCTGCATTGGGGGCAAACTTGTTCTGCGGATCTTCGCAGTTGATCCTGACCTGTATGGCATGGTTGGAAGGAATCATATTGTCCTGGTTAAAACGCAGTTCAGAACCGAAAGAAACAGCTATCTGCTCCTCCACCAGATCAACTCCGTATCTGCACTCAGTGATCCCGTGTTCCACCTGCAGCCTTGTATTGACTTCAATGAGATATGGATTGCCCTCGTCATCCACCAGAAATTCGACTGTAGCCAGAGAGTGATAGCTCACCTCCCTGACCAGTCTCCTTGCGTATTCCTTGAGGTCTTCCCTGAGTTGCGGAGTCATTTTCGGCCAGGGAGATGGAGTGATTTCCACCAGTTTCTGATGGTTGCGCTGCAGGGTGCAGTCCCGTTCGTCAAATGCGAACACATTACCGTATTTGTCAGCAATGACCTGGATTTCGATATGCCTGACAGAGGTAAGCAGTTTTTCCACATAAAGCCTTGGGTTGCCAAAGGAAGCCTGGGCCAGGGCTGATGCCTTGGCATAGGCCCTTTCCAGCTGCTCTTCGCGGTATACTTCATAAATACCGCGGCCGCCTCCTCCGCCTTCAGCCTTGAGCATGACCGGAAAACCCATTTCAAATGCCATGTCCAGGGCTTCTTCAACAGTCACTGCTCCTTCTGACCCCGGCACCACAGGCACCCCTAATTTCTTGGCCAGTTTACGCACAGCCACCTTGTTGCCCAGGGTTTCCATGGCTTCCGGATCAGGGCCGATAAAAACTATACCAGCCTCCTTGCACTTGGCTGGAAAAGAAAAATCCTCTGAAGCGAATCCCCAGCCTGGATGAATGGCTTTAACCCCCAGGGTCTTGGCCCTGGAAATAATTTTATCTATATCCAGATAAGCCCTTGGATTTTTGCCCAGACGCAGCAGTTCCTGAGTCCCTGAAGTAAAGGGAGCAGTCTTGTCTACTTCTGTAGCTGTCATCATGGGGCAGGCCTGAAGCACCTCCCCTATGGATCGTACAATCCTTCTGGCCGGAATCCCTCTGTTGGCCACTAATATTCTCTGGTCTTTCAATTCCCGTGTAACCTGATCAAAAGTCTTCACTCCCATAAATTTCTCCTGTAGATGCTTTATATAAAGAGAGGGAACATTAAGCATTTCTGACAACCAGGCTGGGTCAGGCCCAAAGCCAGGGGCAGCCCCCGTGCTGAGCCCTAAGTTTCGAGTTTTTAACCCAGATTTTGCTGCAACAGAATAAGTGCTGTTTCAGTTGTCAGAAACGCTTAATGCTCCCTGAAGAGATTACACCGTGCAATCTCAATTACTGAGTTGATTTGCCTGCAAAAAGTCGGGAATTACAGGATTCATTGTAACAGTTTAGCCCTTTTTAAGGAAAGCAGGGCATCCCAGGGCTTGTTTTCTGGTTGATGTAAACAAAGAC
>CAZHCY010000221.1:0-4647 GCA_964531185.1 uncultured Desulfovibrionales bacterium
AGATTAAATTCGGTGAAAATGGTCTGCGCCTGATTCCGGAAATCGGCAAAATCGAGGATGTGGAACGGCTGCGTGAAGTACGCAGAATTATTAAACAAAGTAAGACATTAGAAGAAGTTGAGCAAAAGATTTTGCAGTGATTTTTTGGACGCATGCATAATTATCGTTGGGTGCCAGTCCCCTGCTTTCCTTAAAAAGGGCTAAATTTTTATGCAGATAAGATCTTGATAACCAGGAGTATTACGTGTTTTTGACAACTGAAACAGCATATATTTCTGTTACAGCAAACTTTGGTTTAACAATTCGAAAACTATGGCTTAGCACAGGGACAGTCCCTGGCTTGTGGACTGTCCCCGGCCTGGTTGTTAAAAACGCATAATGCTCTCCTTGATGACACTTGTTTTCAATGCAGCAGGACTGGTGCTTTTTACTGTTGGACTGCTGGCGGTTCTGCATCCATCTCTGGCAGGCAGGCTGGTTGTGTTCGTTCATAAATATCTGTGGCCTGGTTTGAATACTAGAATCAGGATAGAGCGCTATTATTACCGTCATCACAGAATCTCCGGACTGGTCACTCTGGCAGGAGGTATGCTGCTGGTTTGTCTTTCCTTGGTAATAACCGGCAATTTTTCCCCCCTGGATGAGAAAAGCCTTGAGGCAGTGCTGAGGGATGCCGGGGCTGTTCTTTTTCTGGTATCAGGCTTGATCATTATTGTAACAGGAATGGTGGTTTTTTTCAGGCCAAGCCTTCTCAAGCCTCTGGAGTCCTGGGCCAATCAGCCGGTTACCAGAAAGAACTTTTACGCTTTCTGTGCTGCTTCAGCCGGGTGGATCAGAAATGTTGTCGTCAGCCATCCCAGATGGACAGGCCTGCTTGCTGCTCTGACCGGCCTGGGGCTGATCAGGCTGGCTGGATAGTAAGCATTGAGACGGTCTTCACAAAAGGTGCTGGAAGCCAGCCTGGGGAGGATTTCCAGGCAGGAATAGTACCAATTTAGCCATTTGCATGTGGCAAGGCTTCCTGCCCGGAGGCGGCGCCCGGAGGGGGACTGGCTCTCCCAGTGCCTGTTTTTTCTAAGTCTGTGTTTAGGTCAATTAAAAAACAAGCCCTGGGATGCCAGTCCCCTGTTTTCTGTAAAAAGGGCTAAACCGTTGCCAGGAATCTTTTTTTTGAGTGGTTGAGGAAAACAGGTTCTCATGCGCAAGTACCAGGTATATCATCATCCCTCAGAAGGAATGTTGGCGGTCAGGGACGGGTTTTGTCTGCCTGCTTTTTTGTTGTCCTTTTTGTGGATAATTTTCAAAAAACTCTGGTTCCATGTCCTGGCCTGGGCTTACTGGATATTTCTGGCTGTATTTCTGTATCTTGATCTGTATGAAAAACTGGCTGGTACTGCGTATGCTTATGTTTTCTGGGCAGGTGTGTTTGCGGTATTTTTTTTATGGCCTGGTTTTTCAGGCAACAGGTGGCTGCAGAGCAAAATAAAAAAGCAGGGTTTTGAATATCTTGAAGCTGTCCGGGCAAAAAATAAAGCCCAGGCAATTCAGGTGGCAGCAGATAAAAAAAGGAAATGGACTGTGCCGGCCTGGAGCCGGGGCGATGACTTTGATGAAGAACAGGAAGAGCTTCTTCAACCGGCTGCTTTGACCATAACCCGGGAAAAAAAGACAGCAGCAGGACCTGGGGCCTGGATTGCACCTGGATTGTTGATTTTAGCCGGACTGGCCTGGATGTTTATGGATTTTTCCTGGTTTGCCGGGGATGAACACCCAGATCAGGGCCAGGTTCAGAGTCCAGAGGTTAGTGAACAGTCTGCTGAGAATGAAGCCAGCTCCCCTGGCAGTGAAAGAAATGTTTCCCCCTCAAGTGAGGATGATCCGGCTCCTGGCGGCCGGGGGCAGGAAGCTGGTTCCATGCCTGATCAAGGTCATGACCGGGTTGCCAAAGCAGAAGATTTGTCTGCAGCACCTGACTGGGCAGTAAAATGTGACCAGGACGTTAAAGCCCAAAACTGGGACCAGGCTGTGTCTTCCTGCAGCAAAGCCTCCAGGGCTGAACCTGATAATCCAGAACTCTGGAATAATCTGGGCCGGGCCCATATGCAGGCCGGGGAAGATAGACAGGCAGAGCAGGCTTATGCCCGGGCAGTCCAAATTGACCCGGATAATGCCCAGGCCTGGTCAGGCCGGGCAGAGGCGCTATCAAGCCAGGGGCAGGCTGCCCGGGCCGCCCAGGCTTATTCAGAGGTTGTCCGCATAGAACCGGAAAACATGACTGTTCGGGCAAAGCTGGCTCAGGAATATTCCAGGTCCGGGCAAACCGGCAAGGCCGTGGATGTCTGGCAGGAGGCTGATGCAGTCCAGCCCGGTTCAGGCCTGGAAGGGCTTAAGGCCATGGCCAGAAATGAGCCGGATAACCCTGAGCTTTGGCAGGAGCTGGGCAAATCCAGTGAAAATCTGCAGGACTGGGAAGGAGCTGCCCAGGCTTACAGTCAGGTGCTTGATATTGATCCCCAAAAGGCTGAGGCCTGGGCAAGCATGGGCAAAGCGCAGATGGAGATGGGCCGGTTTCAGGAGGCCGTATCTGCTTATGATACAGCCACCGGGATCAATCCCGGTCTGGCAGATTCCTGGTATGGAAAGGGCAGGGCATATCTAAAGGACAGAGACGTTTCAGACCAGGGGGCATTCAGCAGGCCCAGCCGGGTTTATGTTTTTTTTCATGAGGAACTGGATGTCTGGCATGGTTTTGAGCTTGCTGATGCCGGGCTTGTTCCAAGGCTGGAAGCGGCCAGGGCCTTCAGCCGGGCGGTAAGTCTGGATTCCGGCTATGCCCAAGCCTGGTATGAAATGGGTTCATTTTTTCTGGCTGTGGGAGAGTGGGCAAAGCCGGCTGTTATCTATCTTGAGAAAGCTGCCGGGCTCAGGCCAGGTGATGTAGAGATCTGGAAAGACCTGGCCAGGGCATATCAGTCTGCAGGAGATTGGGATCAGACAATTGGCGCCCTGGAAAAAATTATTCGGCTTCAGCCGGGAAAAGTTGAGAACTGGCAGGAGCTTATCCGGATTTTTGAAGATCAGGGTCAAGAAGATAAAGTCAAAGAACTGACGCTGGAAATGGACAGATTTGTTATGAGCGGGCCTAAACCCGGGGAGGAGCTAAGGACCAATGATAATTTGCCCTGATGAAGTGATTTTTGCCCCTGCTTTACGCCCCTGGAACGGTGACTGGGCGGTAAAAAGTAATTGCAGGGCGGTTATTGTCCTAAATTATATCTTTCAAAAGGTTCAGATCAGATATCATGCCTATAAATTTTTTGCATAAATATCCTTTTTGGCCTAAAAAATGCTTGACAATGTCCTGAGTAGTTGTTTTCTGAAACACAGAAGAAGTTAAAACCAGCTGCGGCTGGTTTTGCTTATAGTTTGCTGAAAAATTATTTAATGGTACCCGCGGGTGCTGAAAAACGGAGGAGAAATCATGCAAAGACAGAGTCTTAAAGGCGGACAGGGTGGTTTTACTTTGATTGAAATTATTGCGGTGCTGGTAATTTTGGGGATTTTGGCTGCTGTGGCAACGCCAAGGTTTGTTGATCTTCAAGACAGCGCAAAAGAGTATCGATTGGAAGGTGCAGTGGCTGCAGCTCAGTCACAAGCTGCTATGGAGTTTGCCAATCAGATTTTGGCTCATAATGGTGATACAAGTGAAGCTTTTGAAGCATTAACATCTGACAATGTATGTGGTAGAGTTAAGCTTGATGGATTTGAGTCTGACGCAAGTTTTGATTGCTCACGATCTGGTACTGTTTTCAATATTAAAGCTACAGAAGGTGATTTTTCAGCCACAGGAACTTTTACAAGACCATAATAGTTCGGAAATCTTAAAATGATGGGGATTCAGATCCCCATCATTTTTTTGTGGTTATTTCATCAGCACATTACTTGTTCAATGTTTATGGTTGCAATTCAAAATTACATCTGACTCAAATGACAATATTTTTAGATCCATGCCGTAATTTTTATTTAAAGAATTTAACAAATCTACCATAATTATTCGATCTTGTGTTTGATCATGATTTCCTTGGATATTATTAGGATCAACCAAGCAATCGATATATGTCAGAGCCAGAATAGCTTCAGCATTTTCAGGTTCTAATTTCATATATTTTTCCCAGAATATTTTAGCTGGATTATATTGTTGTAATTCAAGGTATGAATTTCCCAACACTTTATATATGATTGCTGGATAGCTCTCAGTTTTGATAATCTCTTGCCCAAGACTTATTGCTTGACTATGCATCCCTTTTTTATGCAGAAATATGCTTTTAAGGGTAAGTATATATGCATTATCTGGAATTTGATTTTCCGCATCTTTAATAAACTGTTCAGCCTTACTAATTTCATTTTTTTGTAAGAGGGCAATTATTGTCCAAAACCATGCCTTTATGCTGGCATTATCAATTCTTAGACTTTTCAAGTAATAATCTATAGCAGTAACTTGTTTTCCTTGTTCAAGAAAATAACTTCCCAAATTTCTATATGGAACTGCTTTAAGCGATGTTCTGTGGAATCTATCCACTTCTAACGCCTTAAGATAATTATCTTTCGCCTCTTCATCCATTCCCAGTTTACTATATTCTCGGCCCA
>CAZHCY010000222.1:0-4633 GCA_964531185.1 uncultured Desulfovibrionales bacterium
CTCAGGTTCTGGCGGGTAAACAGATCCAGGCATGAATCCATTCAGGCCATGCTCAAGGCAGGTCCGGAGCAGATAGAGGAAAAGGTGGCCGGGCTTCAGGAGCAGCTTAGACAGGCCCTCAGGGAGAACAGGACTCTCAAGGAAAAACTGTCATCAGGAGCCGGGAATCAGATAGCTGCTTCGGCTGAAGATGTGGCCGGGATGAAGGTGGTGGCTCATAATGCTGAGGACGCGGACATGAATTCCTTAAGAAAGCTCATGGACGATATCCGTTCCAGAATAACTTCAGGAGCGGCCATGCTTGCCTCGGTGCATAAGGGTAAGCCTCTGCTTCTGCTCTATGTCAGTCAGGACCTGCATGAGAAATTTACCGCGCCTGAGCTCATTAAAAAGGCTGCAGCTGAAATCAGGGGCAGCGGAGGAGGCAGGCCTGATCTGGCTCAGGCGGGCGGTGCTGATTCCTCAGGCGTGGACAGGGCGCTGGAGCGCTTTAAAGAGGAAATAGCCAGGAAAAGCTGACATACAAGGCTGCTGCAGGAAGTATGAAACCGGTTCAGGACAGCCGGCTGAGCAGTTTTTTATTTTCAAAAATCACCCAAAAGCTGCTGGTCGGGCAGATCTGCTAAACCGCAAGACTGAGCATGGGGTTTGTATATTCCAGCTGGGCTGCAGCCTGTCTGATGTATGCCGTGGCTGCCTTTCTGGGGGTGGTCCTGGGCGGTTCCTGGATGCGCGCCTCCTGGTGGTCGGCAAGAGATCTGATCTGGTCTGCTTCTTTTAAATATCTGGCAAAAGAGTTGATGTTTCCGGCCTGTTCCTGGACCTGATAGTCCCGGGACTGGAATTCGATGCCGAAATTTTTCCATCTGAAACCGATACTTTTCTGGATGGAATCAAGCCTGGCCTGAGACAACAGATGTCTGCGGCCCGAGGTTTTTCTGTCAACCAGGGTGTATTGCTGGGCTGGGTTATGAGGATTGGAAGCAGTTATAGCAGACATGGCAGATAATATTTTTGTATTTGATTAAAATATATTTTATAACCTTTTTATTCATTCAGGCAAGCTTTTTTTTAAAGTCCGGACCTGAAAATTGCGAAAATCATGTCAAACAAGATAGTTGAAAAAAAGATTCTGATCCCCGGGCGGGTGACTCAATTGACCATTCACGCTCCTCATATTGCCCGAAACGCCAGACCGGGCAATTTTGTGGTGCTCAGGCTCATCCCCACAGGGGAGAGGATTCCTTTGACCATTGCTGACAGATTTCCAGATCAGGGCAATATTGTTATTGTCTATCTGGTGCTTGGCAAAACATCGGCTCTGCTGGATACCTTTGGAGAAGGGGATGTGATTCTGGATCTGTGCGGGCCTCTGGGCAAACCAACCCGCATAGAAAAACAGGGCAGAGTGGTTTGTGTGGGCGGAGGAACAGGCATTGCAGCCATGCATCATATTGCCAAGGGCAATTTTGAGGCTGGCAATGAAGTGGTTTCCATCATCGGAGCCAGGAGCAGGGATCTTCTGCTGTTCAGGAAGGAACTGGAAAAAATATCCCATGAGGTGCTTGTGGCCACGGATGACGGGAGCCTGGGACACAAGGGGCTGGTCACTGAAGTGCTGGAGGATTGCCTGGCTTCAGGCCGCCAGGTTCAGGAGGCCGTGGCAGTGGGGCCAGTGCCCATGATGAAGGCAGTGGCCGGGATAACCGGCAGATACGGGGTCAAAACCGTGGTCAGCCTGAATTCCATCATGGTGGATGGTATCGGCATGTGCGGAGCCTGCCGGGTAAGTGTAGGCGGGGAGATCAGGTTTGCATGCGTGGACGGTCCGGAATTTGATGCCTTACAGGTGGATTTTGATGAACTCATGACCCGGCTTAAGGCCTTTGCTGACCAGGAAAAACTTTCAATGGACATTTTTACTGAGGACAGGACCTGATGTCTAAACAGAAAAAATCAAAGATCAGTCCCAGAATTCACATGCCCATGCAGGATGCCCGGGAAAGGTCCCGCAGCTTCAGCGAAGTGGCCCTGGGCTATGACCGGGATATGGCGGTTAAAGAGGCTTCAAGGTGCCTGCAGTGCAAAAATCCCACATGTCAGAAAGGCTGCCCGGTGGAGGTGGACTGCAAGAGTTTTATCGGCTTGGTGGCTGAAGGAAATTTTCAGGAGGCTTTTAAGGTGATCAAGGACACCAACAGCCTTCCAGCCATATGCGGCAGAGTCTGCCCCCAGGAAAACCAGTGCGAGGGGAGCTGCAAGCTCAGACCCACAGGACAGCCCATTGCCATTGGCCGTCTGGAGCGTTTTGTGGCTGATGAGTTTTACGCCTTTACTTCCTGCGAGGAAGAAACAGGGCTGATGGAATGTACAGTGCCGGATGAAAACCTTAAGGTGGCTGCTCTTGGTGCAGGCCCCAGCAGTCTGACCCTGGCCGGCTACCTGGCAGCCAGAGGGGTCAAGGTAACCATTTATGAGGCCCTGCATGAACCCGGAGGAGTTCTGGTATACGGTATTCCGGAGTTCAGACTCCCCAAATCTGTAGTTCACAGAGAAGTGGAATCCCTGAAGCATATGGGAGTGGATTTCCAGTGCAATTATGTGGGAGGGATGACCGTTACCCTGGATGATCTTTTTACTGCGGGCTATAAGGCGGTCTTTATCGGAGTGGGAGCAGGGCTGCCCAGGTTCATGGGCATTCCGGGAGAAAATCTGGTGGGGGTTTATTCAGCCAATGAATATTTGACCAGAGTGAACCTGATGCATGGCTACAGATTTCCGGAATATGACACCCCTGTTCCAAAAGGAAGCAGGGTGGTGGTCATTGGCGGAGGAAACGTGGCCATGGATGCAGCCAGGACCGCATACAGACTCGGGGCGTCCAGTGTAAAGGTTGTTTACCGGCGTACCAAAGGAGAGATGCCTGTGCGCCGCGAAGAGCTGGAGCATGCCCTGGATGAAGGGGTGGAACTGGAGATTCTGGCCTCCCCTCTGCGTTTTACAGGAAACAGCGCCCAGCAGCTCACTGGAATCGAGCTGCAGAAAATGGAGCTGGCCGAAGCGGACTCAAGCGGACGCAGAAAGCCCAGGCCAATTCCTGGAGAGACTTTCAGCCTGAAAACCGACCTGGCCATCATTGCCGTGGGAACCGGGGCCAACCGGGTTTTGACCCAGACCACTCCCCAGCTGGCTCTGGACAGCCGGGGTCATGTTCAGGCGGATCCGGATACTGGGGAAACCAGCCTGGCCAATGTGTTTGCCGGAGGGGATATTGTGACCGGTTCAGCAACAGTGGTTCAGGCCATGGGGGCCGGAAGAAGGGCGGCCAGGGAAATTCTCAGGCGGCTCAAGTAGCGCATGCATGAGAATCAGGGAGCAACTGCAGTCAAAACCAGGTGTTTATCAGGCCGGTTTGCTGCAGGGTTTCTCAGGAGGCCCGATTCTGCCGGGCAGTGGCTGTAAATGCGCACACCAGCTCTGGTGCAGTTTTTCAAGATTTTTAGGGCTGGTCAGCCGGCGCTGCATATATAATCAGGTGAATCAATAATCATGACTCAGGTAATAGGTGTCAAGTTCAAGGATCAGGGCCAGGTGTACTATTTTCAGGCCAGTCCTTTTGTGGTCTGCAAGGGAGATTCGGTTATAGTCAAAACCGATGAAGGACTTGGTCTGGCCCATGTGGTGCTGGTCAGGGACAGTATTCCTGAAGGTTTCAGCCCGGAACAGCTCAAGCCCATTTTCAGGCTGGCCAATGAAGAAGATCTGAAAAGCCAGGCAGAGAACCTGCAGCTGGCTAAAGAAGCCTGCCAGTACTGCAAGGAATGCATCAAAAACAGAGACCTGGACATGAAGCTTGTGGATGTGGATGTTTATTTCGACAGAAGCAAGATCATATTTTATTTTTCAGCCCCGGGCAGGATTGATTTCCGGGAACTGGTCAAGGATCTGGTCAAGGTATACAAGACCAGGATTGAACTGCGCCAGATCGGGGTCCGCCATGAAACCCAGATGGTGGGAGGCGTGGGAAACTGCGGTCAGATCTGCTGCTGCCGCAGGTTCATGCGCAGGTTTGAGCCGGTGACCATTAAAATGGCCAAGGACCAGAACCTTTTTCTTAACCCGGCCAAGATATCCGGAGTCTGCGGGCGTCTTTTGTGCTGTCTGAATTTTGAACAGGACAATTATTCGCGTTTTCAGAAAAAAATTCCCAAACTGGGCAAGAGGTTCAGGACGGATCAGGGTTATTTAAAGGTCATCAGGGCTAATTTGTTTCGTGATTCCCTGACCGTACTCAACGAAGAGGGACGGGAAAATGAAATTCCACTTTCTGAATGGAATGAAATGGTTAAGAAACCAGGGAAAAAATAATCTGGTCCAGGTTCAGGGAATGTCGACATATCAAATCAGGAGGAATAAGACTTGGAGCCTTTTTTCATTTCCACTCCCATATATTACGTCAATGCCAGTCCACATCTTGGCCATGCCTATACCACAATTGTGGCGGACAGCATCTGCCGGGCCCACAGGCTGGCCGGCCACCCTTCTTTTTTTCTGACCGGCACCGATGAACACGGGGCTCAAATTGTTGAAGCCGCCACTGCGAACGGCCAGACTCCCCAGGAATCTGGTGACC
>CAZHCY010000223.1:0-4610 GCA_964531185.1 uncultured Desulfovibrionales bacterium
GGGATCTTCAGCGGGGTAAGCCGGGATTAACAGGTCGTATCTTGCCCGGGCCAGGGGCACAAAATCCAGATCCAGAGCCCTGGCCGCAGCCATGATGCCCAGGCCGCAGTCAGCAGCACCGCTCATGACGTTTACCGCCACCGCCATATGGGTGAATTCTTCCTTGTCATAACCCAGGACGGCTGTTGGAGATATGCCTGCCCTTAACAGATGATGGTCCAGCAAAATTCTTGTGCCGGAACCTTTCTGTCTGTTGATGAATTTGATGTTTTCCCTGGTCAGGTCTTTGATGGTGCGGATGTTCAGGGGATTGCCCCTGGCCACCATCAGCCCCTGATGCCTGATGGCCAGGTTGATGAGCTCAAATTTCAAATCCGGGCAGTATTTCTGTATAAACGGAAAATTGTAGTCCTCGGTTTGGGGATCAAACAGGTGCATGCCGGCTATATGAGCTGCATTGGCTTTGACTGCGGTTATGCCGCCCATGCTTCCCAGATGGGTGGATGCTAGGCGGATCGGATTGTCCAGCCCCATGAGTTCATCAGCCAGCAGATCGATGAGGTTGTCGTGGCTGCCCACAACAATCAGGACCTGGTCCAGATCTGAGGCGGAGCGCATCAGTTCCACATCCACCTCTTTGTCCTGCTGTATCCCTTCGCTGTCCTGAGGGATGCGGGTAATGCCCTGAGCTCTGGTCAGAGTGGTGATCATTCCTGCGCCTCTGGCCAGGGGGGTGGCCACATATTGTTCTTTCACCCGGCCCACCGATACCCTGACGAATTCTTCCATGCCCGGCCTGGACGGGATTTTCCGGGTCAGTCTGGCCCTGATTTTTTCCGGAGGGGAACAAGACCTGCCGGACAGCCAGCAGACCAGGGGTTTGATGATCTGCTCAAAACAGATCACTGAACTGACAGGATAGCCCGGGGCCCCAATGATGATTTTGTTTCCGGCTGAACCTGCCAGAGTGGGCTTGCCGGGCATGGCCTTGATGCCGTGGACCAGAACCCGGCCATGTTCTTCAATTACCTGTCTGGTATAGTCCCTGCTGCCGGCTGAAGACCCAGCACCCACCACAATGATATGTGCCTGGGACTTGAGTGCCTTTTCTACTGCTGAAGACAGTTCCCGGGGATGATCAGATACCGGAGCGCTTCTGACTGCTTCACAGCCCCATTGGGAGGCCAGGGCCATAAAAACCTGGGAATTGCTTTCAATGACCTGTCCAGGTCCGGGCTCGGGCCTGGCAGTGAAGTCCAGTACTTCATCTCCAGTGGGAATGAATTCTATTTTGACCGGTTCCCAAACAGCAATTTCCCAGATGCCTGCACTGAGCAGGGCGCCAATGTCGTAGGCAGACAGCTCATGATTGCGGGGCAGAAGGAGTTCTGTGGCCACAATGTCCTCTCCTATGCGGCGGACGTTCTGCCGGGGAAAGGCCGGTTTTTCCACCAGTATGGCCTCAGGACCGTCAGAGACCACCTGTTCTATGATGATCACTGCGTCTGTTTCCCGGGGCATGGGATTGCCAGTGTTGACTTCAAAGTAGTCCCTGTTTTTTTTAAGCCTGACCGGGCTGCCTTCTCGGGCCTGAAATGTCTTGTCCGCCCTGACAGCTACCCCGTCCATGGCTGCACTGTGATAGGTGGGCGATGAATATCTGGCCCAGACCGGTTGGGCTGTAACCATGCCGAAACATTGATGTACAGGCTTTAAAAGGGTATTCATGAGACTGCCTGGATCAACAGCAGCCCTGATCCTTTCCAGGGCCTCAGGAATGGTTATGGTATTCAGATAAATGTTTCTGTGCATTAAAGATATCCCCTGGTTTGGTTTTGATTAAACTGAATCTTTATCATGGATCTTTCCAGAAGAAAAGCTGGATATTTTTAACCTGTCTGCTTCTGCTCCAGGCCGTGGCCATTTGTATGCAGCAAGCTCAAAAGAGGCATGTTTCTTGTATGCTTGTGATAAAAAAACCATTGCCATGAGAAAAGAGTTCAGCTTTAATCTGCAAAAGGTCCTGGATTACCGGGTGAGCCTTCTGGAAAAGGCTCAGCAGGAGTTTGCCCTGGCCAGGAAAAATCATCAGGAGCAGTCCGCTTTGCTGGACAGTCTCAAACAGGAGCTGAAAGAGGCCAGGCAGGAGATCAGAAAAAAGGAAAACCAGACCCAGGCCGGAATATGGCTCTGGAATCATTTTATTGACAGGCTTGAATTTGATCTTAAACAGGCGGAAGCCAGGCTTAAAGAGCTGTCCAGGGAGGTCAATCTCAGGCGGAAAATTTTGATTCAGGCCAGCAAGGACAAAAAGATTATTGAAAAACTCAAATACAACCAGAAGATGAAGTTTGACCATGAACAGGAAAAAAAAGAACAGAAAGAATTCGACGAAATGGCAGTTGTCCGCTATGAACATAAGGCCTACTAAGCTGCTCCAGGTTTTTATGGTCCTGGCAGTGGTCAAGCTGAGCTTTATGCTTGCTCTAAGCGGTATGGACCAAAAGCAGCCCCAGACCCAGCCTCAGGCGGTGTCCATAATGGATATCAGCCCGGCCATGGCCCAGGATGAGGAAACCCAGGAGGAGGATCAGCAGCCTGCAGAAGAAGAGCAGGCTGCCCAGGACACGGATATCAATCAGGAGCTCAAGGATATCAGGGCCAGAAGACAGGAGCTGGACCGCAGGGAACGAAACCTGGAAATGCTTGAGACTGAAATTGATGAGAAGCTTGAAAGGCTGAGCCGGCTGGAAAAGGGTCTTGAAGCCATGCTGGAACAAGCAGATGTGCTCAAGGATGAAAAGATCAAGCACCTGGTGGATGTCTATTCCAATATGAAGCCACTACAGGCAGCCCAGGTGCTGGAAACCCTGGATGAAGACATTGCTGTCAAAATTCTGGCCGGCATGCGCGGACGACAGGCCGGGGAAATCCTGACCGATGTTGATTCCACCAAGGCTGCCAGATTGTCAGAGCTGCTGACTGAACTGCAGACACCGTTTATTGAATAACTTGACAGTCAAAAATTCTCTATCAACGTCTTGTATTTATTGACAATTTACGGAATCCTGAGTGTCCGCATCATTATCAGCTTCAACAGCCTGATTGCTTTACCTTTAACTTTTAACCTTTAACTTTTAATTCTCAAGTGAATAAGCCCTTGCTGAAAAAGCTCCGGACTCTGCAGGCTGAAGGTAAAGGCAGATAAACTCGGGCTTTGAGGCAGAAATAAGGACCCCTGCAGGGGCATTTAGAAAGTTGTAAGCGTTACACCCGGGCGCACCCGGGGAGCATGACGCGTTTTTGACCACCAGGCCGGGGACTGTCCCCATGCCGGTTTCCGCGTCCCCTGAATGGTTACATCTGAGGTGCTGGGCTGCATACAGATTCAGCCGGGTATCAGCATCATCCTGTCCAGAAACCCGGGATCTGCCGGCCGCAAAAGGCGCAGGTCCCGTTTTTGAGGTTAAGCTCCTGAAGGGCAAATCCCATTCTGGAGATTATTTTTTTTTTGCATTCAGGGCAGTAAGTGCTTTCAAAGGGATGTCCGGGAACATTTCCCGGGTAGACATATTCCAGTCCAGCCTCCTTGCCTATGTTGAAGGCCATTTCAATGGTGCTGACAGGAGTGGAGGGGCGGTCCATCATTTTGTAGGCCGGATGAAACCTGGAGATGTGCCAGGGGGTATCCCGGCCCAGTTCCCTGCTGATGAAACCGGCCATGTCTTTGATTTCCTTTTCTGAGTCATTGAGTCCGGTAATGATCAGAGTAGTTACCTCCAGCCACCAGCCCATCCTTTTTATTTCCACCAGATTTTTGAGCACTGGATTGAGCCGGGCCTGGCAATATTCCCGGTAAAAATCCGGAGTAAATGCCTTGAGGTCTATATTGGCCGCGTCAATGTATGGTTCCATTGCCTTAAGGCTCTCCTGACTTTCAAAGCCATTGCTGACAATGACGTTTTTCAGACCCGTCTGTCTGGCTGCTTTGGCTGTATCCAGAACCAGCTCTATGAATACTGTGGGCTCGGAATAGGTGTAGGAAAGGCTTTCAGCTCCATGTTCCAGGGCCATGCTGACCAGGTTTTCAGGGGGGATGTGCCGTCCTTCAGGGTCTCTGCCGTGCTTGGGGGTCTGGGACAGGGTGGAGTTCTGACAGAAAGCACAGTCCATGTTGCAGCCCATGGTGCCCAGAGAAAGGCTTCTGGACCCAGGCATGAAGTGAAACAAGGGTTTTTTTTCAATGGGGTCAACATTAAGGGCGGCAATGCGTTCCCGGACCAGGGAAAACAGTTCTCCCCCTTTATTCTGTCTTACTCCGCAGATTCCCTTTTCTTCAGGGCTTATGATGCAGAAATGGCTGCATGCTCTGCATTGGACCTTACTGTTTTTGAGGGGTTTCCAGAGTACGGCTCTGCTCATGACAACCTCCAGCTGCCAGCGGTTTGGATGTTCAATGCTTTCCTTTACTGGTTGTGACCTGGGTCTGGATGGCTTTAACAGTTCAGCCATTTGCATGAGGCACGGCTTCCTGTCCGGAGGCGGCGCCCGGAGGGACTGGCTCTCCCAGCGCTTGTTTTTCCAGGTCTTTGTTTACATCAACCAAAAAA
>CAZHCY010000224.1:0-4570 GCA_964531185.1 uncultured Desulfovibrionales bacterium
AGCGGGTGACGGGAGAGCCAGTCCCCGTGCCTCATGCAAACGGCTAAACTGTTACAGATATTTTTATACCTATCTTATTCAAATTAAGCGAGTCAAGTTCCCCTGCCTGGATTGTAATCAAGATGAAACTTGATTTTAAGTCTCAAGATTACTATTTCAATCAGGGGCCTGCATTAAGGACAACAGGATTCCAGGGGAATTTGTCTTTTGCCGGAGGCAGGCCGGTTTATATATGAGCAACTGTTTAGCCATTTGCATGTGGCATGGGGACCGGCTCTCCCAGAGCGTAACAGTTTAGCCCTTTTTTAAGGGCGCAGGGGACAGACACCCCGTCACCCACTTGAGCTGAATTTTTGAAGTTGAATGCCTGTTGGATTGCCAAGCGGGTGACGGGAGAGCCAGTCCCCGTGCCGCATGCAAACGGCTAAACTGTTACCCCAGAGCTTGTTTTTCCAAGTCTTTTTCTTACATCAACCAAAAAACAGGCGCTGGATGCCTGCCCCATGCTTTTCTTAAAAAGGGCTAAACAGTTACATATGTGAAACAAATCCGGTCTCAAACACTCAGAAGGAGAACCAGGATGGAGAAAATAAACGCTGCTGTGGTGGGAATCACCGGATACACCGGCATGGAGCTCATGAGAATCATTGGCAGACATCCGGGTCTGAATCTTTGCGCTGTTACCTCCCGTACCAGGGCAGGACAGGCTGTGCAGGATGTGTTTCCCTATTTTCAGGGTACAGAAACAGGTCTTATGGCCATTACAGTCCCTGATCCCGAACTGGTGAGCAGAGATGCAGATATTGTTTTTCTGGCGGTTCCTCACGGCAAAGCCATGGAACTGGCTGCAGCCTTTATGGATCAGAAAGTCAGGGTGGTTGATCTCAGTGCTGATTTCAGACTCAGGGACCCGCAGCTTTATGAAGCCTGGTACAATGAAAAACATCAGCATCCGGATCTTCTGGAACAGGCAGTCTACGGCATCCCTGAGCTTTATCAGGCCAAGATGGCACAGGCCCGGCTGACCGCCAACCCGGGCTGCTATCCCACTTCTGTGATCCTGGCCATGTATCCGGCTTTGGAAGGAGGGTATATTTCCGGTAAAATCATAGCTGACAGCAAGTCCGGTGTCAGCGGAGCAGGACGGTCCGCCAGCGTGGGAACCCTTTTCTGCGAAGTAGCTGACAGTTTTAAGGCTTACAGTACAGCAAAGCACAGACATACTCCGGAAATGGAGCAGGAGCTTTCCAGGGCGGTGAACAGGCCGGTGGCTCTCAGCTTCAGCCCTCACCTGGTACCCATGAGCCGGGGGATTCTCAGCACCTGCTATGCTGATCTGGCCGGCAAAGCCCAAGAGGCGGAAATCAGGGAATTTTATAAATCATTCTATAAAGATCATCCCTGGGTGAGAATAATGCCTCAGGCCAGGCTTCCTGAAACAAGATGGGTCAAGGGCACCATGTACTGCGATCTCGGCCTGGTGGTGGACCAGAGGACTAACACCCTGGTGGTGGTATCATGCATAGATAACCTATGCCGGGGGGCATCCGGTCAGGCCGTGGCCAATGCCAACATCATGTGCGGATACCAGCCTGGTCTGGGGCTGGACCATCTGCCTCTGGTCCCCTAACTGACAACCAAAGTTGATGAGCAGCAATGAAAAGCACGAATAATCAGGCTGAACCCGAAAGTATCCAGGCTCCGCAGGAGGTCAGGATCAAGGGGGTTTTCTCCACAAGCATGAGGGTGGCTGTCGGCTTCGGGCACACCAAAAAAAAGGTGAATCAAAATGTTCTGGTGTATGCTGAAGAGAGGGACGACGGCAAGATCAGCATCAAATCCCTGAATGAAAAGTTTGTTCCTGTTGGTACGGCCAAGGTCATCAGCAGGGAAAATCTCATGAAGAACTACCTGCCTGAGCCTGAAATTTACATGGAGAAGGTATATCCGGATTTGCGCTATGTTTCCCGAAGCGTGGCCAGGGGTGAACGGCACCTGCGCAACAAGGAGAACTACAGCGCTGAAATGGAATTCAAAAAGGCTTTGAGGGTGGATGAAGAAAATATCCGGGCCACCTTCGGGCTTGGAATGGCTTATCTGCAAAGGGGAGATGCCGACAGGGGGGAAATTGTTTTCAAACGCCTGGTTAAACTTAACGGGGCTTTTGAAGCTGAGCACAAGCACATGTTTAATGAGTTCGGCATTCATCTCAGAAAAAACAAAATGTTCACTCAGGCCCTGAAATACTACGCCAGGGCACTGGAGTTCAGCCGGAAGGATGAAAATCTGTATTTTAATATGGCCAGGACATATTACGAATACGGCAAGTCTGGCATGGCCCTGAAACTGGTGAAAAAAGCCCTGGAAATCAATGCTGATTTCAGCAGCGCCATAGAATTTAAGAATTTCCTGGAAAAGTCAGGCAGAAGAAAAACCGCTTCAGTATCTGATAAAAATAAAGTCATTACCCTGAAATCCTGAGGAAAATGTGCAGATGGACAAGACACCCTGCCCGGGAACAGGGAGCACCCTGTCTCCTTTCTTTTTTGGTTCCTACCTTCTGGGACTGGGCATAATCACCCGGGAGCAGCTGGATCAGGCCGTCAGGCTTCAGGCGGAAAACAACAAGCTGCTGGGCCAGCTTGCTGTGGAAAAAGGTTACCTGGAGCCTGAACAAGTGGAAGTCATTCTGAAAGAGCAGAAAAAATTTGACTTTCCTTTTGGAGCAATCGTTTTGCAGAAACAGTTCATGACTGCTGATGAAATGAATGACCTGCTGTTTGCCCAAATGGTCAATACCACCCATGTGGGAGAGGCTCTGGTGGAACTGGGTTTTCTTGAACAGGCTGAACTGGGCGGGTATCTGAAAAAATACAATGAATTTCAGGAACGCAGACGCCGAAGTATTGATGACTTTCTGGAGGGAATGCGTTTTCCCTATCTGGTCAGAGCCGGCATACATGCATTGGACAGGGCTTTTATCCGTTTTGCCGCTGAACCGGTGACCATGGTCAGTACCGGGGGAAGGGCTGCACCTGCTGGGGAATGGTCCTTTAATGTCAGCTGTAAGCTGGACTCGGGCAGGCAACTGCTGTTCCGGATTGATTTAAGCGAGCTTCATGCCAGGAAAATCGCCGGCCCAGCCGCAGAAAGAGGGGGCTGCCGCTTATCCAGGTTGTGCATGGTGGGCAGAAACAGGATGTTCTTTGTTATTGTTAAGAGGTATTTTGCGGCACACCTGGAATGCAGCGGCCGGCATGTGGTTCAGGGATGTATGCTGCAGGCTGTTCCTGGAGCTTCCTGTCCTGATGGACACGTTCATGTCAGCCTTTCTACGCCGGTGGGAGGCATAGAAACACTTTTCTGGGCTGAGCCGCAGAGCTGAACAGGGACCATTAAGGGTTTTGGATCAACCAGGACGCAAATTCTTTTGCAGCGGAACATTTCAGCCATTTGCATGAGGCACGGCTTCCTGCCCGGAGGCGGCGCCCGGAGGGGGACTGGCTCGCCCAGAGCCTGTTTTTTCAAGTCTGTGTTTACATCAACCAAAAAAACAAGCGCTGGGGTGCCCTGCTTTCCTTAAAAAGGGCTGAACTCTTACTTTTGCTGCCAGGTAAAGTGCTGGGGCAGGGCTTACATGTGCTGGTTTTGAGTTCAGTTCCTGCAGAAACTGAACAGCAGTTCTGTTCCGGTTGGGAAAAACGGGCAGGGTTTCCCCATAATCCCGGACAGGGTCATGAAGCGTCCCGGTTATCCAGCACTCTTTTTGATTTGCCCATGGATCTGGGCAGCTTGCCCGGATCCGTCAGTTCCACCTGGGAGCGGACCATGATTTTGTTTCGGATTCTGTGGGCAATGGTTTGAGCCAAGGCCTCATCCGCCCCGAAGGAAGCCTCTTTTTTGCGCTCCACGCTTATTTTCATGAAATCCAGGCCATTACTCCGGGTCAGGTTGATCTGATATTCGGAACTTATTTCACTGAATTCTTCCAGGGCTTCGGCAATCTGGCCGGGATAGATATTTACCCCTCTGAAGATGATCATATCGTCCGATCTGCCAAGGATGCGGTCATGTCTGGGAAACCTGCAGCCGCAGGGACAGGGTTCGGGTATTATCCTGGTCAGGTCCCTTGTTCTGTAGCGAATCAGAGGCACTCCTTCCTTGCACAAGGTGGTGATCACCATTTCTCCGGTTTCACCAGGGGCTACCGGCTCCAGGGTCACCGGATCAATGATTTCCAGGATAAAGATATCCGCCCAGTAATGCATGCCTTGATGTTCCAGGCATTCCAGGCCTGTTCCCGGACCATAGATTTCAGTCATGCCCGGGATGTCAAAGCAGTGCTCTATATTGAGCTTGTCCTGAATTTCCCGGCGCATTTTGGGAGTATGAGGTTCAGCACCAAAAATGATTTTTTTCAGTCCGATCTCTGACCTGAGTTCCATGCGCTGGACCTGTTCCGCCATAAGAAGAGCCATGGAGGCTGTGGAGCATAAACAGGTGGCCTGCAGATCCTTGAGGAACTGGAGCTGAAAATCCAGGTTTCCCGGCCCCAGGGGGACAGACATGG
>CAZHCY010000225.1:0-4545 GCA_964531185.1 uncultured Desulfovibrionales bacterium
CCATGGAAGAGCACAACAGTTTTCTTTTTTATCCCTTTGTCAATTATACCGGCAGGGTTATGGGCGGGATCATTATTGGCCTTGACCATTCCCTTATTACCAGCCATAACCAGGCCTACTGGAGATATATCACCATTGCCACCCTTGTGTTCAGCGTGTTCATTGTCTGGATTCTCTATTACAACCTGTACAAGGTGAAATTGTTTCTGAACAAACTGAAGAAAATGATAGTTGCCTCCCACAGCAATGATTTTTCAGAACGGTTTGAGACGGACCCGGTGCACTGCCTGGATGTCATGAACTGTCACAATGAGGAGTGTCCTGTTTACGAGAATCCCTCTCTGGTCTGCTATCTGGAGACTGGATCACAGGCCATATCGCCCAAATGGAGGGATACATGCATCTTTTTGAACAAGTATGAAGACTGCTCAGCCTGTCCGGTGTATATCCTGCGCAAAGGGGATGAGCTGGATGAAATGCGCAATGTAATCAACACCATGATGCGTTTATGGAGTGTGTTCCTGGATAAGAGCGGCAGGCTGCTTAACCAGGTGCTGCGCAGTGATGATTCGTCCATCCGGGTTCCTTCTCTGGATGATGTGGCCAGCCGCATGGAGCAGATGGCCAGGCTGACCTCTTTTGGCCATGATATCAGGGGGGTTTATCAGAAAGAGGAGGTCTATGAGCAGCTGAAAAATGTTTTCAAATCCCATTTCAGAATCGACCATTTTATCCTTTTTGAGGTCAATCCCAGTCAAAACAGGATGAACCCTGTGCTGGACAGCCATCCACAGGACGATCTCTGCAAAAAGGATGTGATTCTCAACCCGGAAATATGCCGGGCCAAGCGCATGTCTGAAGAGGTCTCGTCCAGAAGCAATGAAGCTTTGTGTCCGTATTTCAACTGTGATCTGACCTCTTATGTGCGCTGCTGCATTCCCCTGGTTATGGGCGGACAGGTGGGCACAGTGTTTTCATTCATGGTTCCCAGGGCTGAATGGGCCCTCAGGCGGGAACAGGTGGCAATTCTCAGGAAATATATGGAGGAGACCGCTCCGATCCTGACCACCTTAAGGCTTCTGGAAGTGACCAGGGAACAGTCCATGCGCGATCCTCTGACTCATTGTCAGAACCGCAGATTTCTGGATGAATACATGCAGCAGTATGAGCCCCTGTGTATCCGGGAGGGCAAGACCATGGGTTTTCTCATGGCTGACCTGGACTTTTTTAAACAGGTCAATGATCAGCATGGGCACCAGGCCGGAGATCTCATGCTTAAGCAGGTGGTATCCATTATCAGGGAAGGGATACGTTCTTCTGATCTTCTTATCAGATACGGCGGAGAAGAATTTCTCGTGATGCTGCCCCAGGTGGAACCTGGAATGAGCGAGGCTGTAGCCGAGAAACTCCGTTCCAAGGTGGAACAGTTCACCTTTGATATTGGCAACGGCAAAAGCATCCAAAAGACAATCAGTATTGGAGTTGCTGAATTTCCCCATGATGCCAACAGCATGTACAAGGCCATTAAATTTTCTGACGTGGCCCTTTATGAGGCCAAGAAAAAGGGCAGAAACAGGGTGATCAGGTTTACCGGAGAAATGTGGACTGATGATGATTATTGATGCCAGGTCCTGTCCGGCAGCAGTCCGGGCGGGATTAAATTTCCCGCTGGCTGGCCTGTTAGCCCAAAAGTTGCCCTCTGGTTCCATTAAAATTGGCCTGGTGGATCAGATAATTTTATACATGATAAAAATTTACCCAGGGAGAAAACATTGAGCAGAAAAGTCTATTATATTGAAGGAGACGGAATAGGACCGGAAGTATGGAAGGCAGCCCGGCCGGTGCTGGACAAGGCCCTGGAAAAATTCGGGTCAGCAGGGGATGAACTGGAATGGATAGAACTTCTGGCCGGGGAAAAGGCCAGGCAGGAAACAGGCCGGTACCTGCCTAAGGAGACCCTGGATGCCCTGGCCGGTGCAGAGCTGGCCATGAAGGGGCCCCTGGCCACTCCTGTCAGCGGAGGTTTTCGCAGCCTGAATGTGACCCTGAGACAGACTCTGGATCTTTACGCCTGCATCAGACCGGTACGCTATTTTCAGGGCATTGAATCTCCCCTTAAGCGTCCTGAGCTGGTGGATATGGTGGTTTTCAGAGAAAATACTGAAGATGTCTATGCAGGTATTGAATGGGCGGCTGATACTTCCGAGACCCGCAGGCTGATTTCATTTCTGAAGGAAGAATTGAAAATTGACCTTCCGGAAAAGGCAGCCATAGGGCTTAAGCCTGTTACTGAAAAGGGAAGCAAGAGACTGGTGCGCAAGGCCATTCAGTTTGCAATGGAGCAGCACAGGCCCAGCGTGACCCTGGTTCATAAAGGCAATATCATGAAATATACTGAAGGGGCCTTCAGAACCTGGGGATATGAACTGGCTGAAAAAGAATTTCCTGTCTTGACCGTGCCTGAATCCGAAGCCGGAGCTGATGATGATAAAATCGTGATCAAGGACCGCATTGCTGATGCCATGTTTCAGGAAGTTCTGCTGCGCCCGGATGAATACAGCGTCATTGCCACCACCAATTTAAACGGGGACTATCTGTCCGATGCCCTGGCCGCCCAGGTGGGCGGGCTGGGTCTGGCTCCCGGGGTGAACATGAACGATACTCTGGCTTTTTTTGAACCTACTCACGGGACAGCTCCGGGCATTGCCGGAAAAGATCTGGCCAATCCCGGAAGCCTTATCCTGTCCGGAGCCATGCTCCTGGAACATGCAGGACTGGGGCTGGCAGCCAGCCATATTTACAAGGCAGTGGAAAAGGTTATTGCTTCCAGAAAAGTAACCGTGGATCTGGCTTCTCAGATGGAGGGCGCCACTCAGGTGAGCTGTCAGGAGTTTGGAGACCTGGTAGGGGAAAACCTGTAGATGGTTCAGATACTCTGATGTTCAGGTCTGCCCTGTCTGGATCTATCTGGCAGCGTAGCGCCTGGGGTTGATGCGGTATTTTTTGACCTTATAGTTGATGATCCGGTAGCTGACCCGCAGGTCCCGGGCAGCCTGAAGCATATTGCCGTTGGATTTTTTCAGGGCGTCAATGATCAGCTCCTGCTCAAATCTGGCCACGGTTTCCACAAAGGGCAGCTCATGATCAGTGGCTGTGCTTTCAGCAGTCTGCAAAGTAGGGGGAAGATGATAGGTACGGATGACTTCCTCGTTGCACAAGAGCACTGATCTGTCCACGCAGTTCTTGAGCTCCCGGACATTTCCCGGCCAGTGATACTGGGTGAGCAGATCCATGGCCGGAGTGGAGATGCGGGTGATCTTTTTTTCATATTCCCGGCAGGCGGATTCGAGAAAATGTTCTGCCAGGGGCAGGATGTCTTCCCGTCTTTCCCTGAGGGGAGGGATGAAAACAGGAAAAACATTGATTCTGTAATAAAGGTCTTCCCGGAATTTGCCCTGTTCAATGAGTTTTTCCAGGGTCTGATGGGTGGCGCAAACAATGCGTACATTGACCCTGGTGGTTTTTTCGCTGCCCAGCCTCTGAAATTCCCCTTCCTGGATGGCCCGCAAAAGCTTGGCCTGGGCTTCAGCGCTCAGTTCGCCGATTTCATCGAGAAAAAGAGTACCCTGATGAGCCAGTTCAAACCGCCCTTTTTTCTGGTTTACCGCTCCGGTGAAGGCCCCTTTTTCATATCCGAACAGTTCGCTTTCCAGCAGTTCCGAAGGCAGGGCTGCACAGTTGAGCTTGATAAAAGGCCTGTTTTTTCTGGGACTCAGGTTGTGTATGGCCTCGGCCAGCAGTTCCTTGCCTGTTCCTGATTCGCCCCTTATGAGCACTGTGGCCCTGCTGGGAGCCACCTGCATGATCTGATTCATGATGGTGGCCATGATTTTGGAAGAGGCAATGAGTTTGTTTTCAGCCAGATCCTGCCTGGTAGCGGCAAAGTCGGCCTGCATGGGGGGAGCGTATTCTTTCTGCCTGCAGAGCTCTTCCTGCAGAAAAGAAGCCTGTCTGGCTATAATTATACCCAGTACCTGCAGAAAGCTGCAGTGTTCTTCCAGCTGGGAAATTCCGGTCAGCTCCATTTCCGCATTCAGAACACCAAGAATTTCGATTTCTTGTTCAGGACTGACCCTTTTGACCGGCACAGAAATAAAAGAAAGAGAAGCCAGTTCCTCCTGGGAACGGTCAAAGGCCAGGTTGAGGAAGTTGGGATCGTCCTTCATTACCGGCACAATGATGGGTGATTTTTCTTTGACCACCAGACCGGTAATGCCCTGACCGGGTGTATATGAGTATTTGGGGATCTTTTTGTGACCAAAGGAAACACTGAAGTCAATGGTCTGACTCTTGGGATCAAAAACAGCCAGGGACATGCGCTTGTAGCCCATCTCCCCGGCTGTAGTCTCCAGCAGGGTTTCCAGTCCTTCGCGAAGCGGACCCTGCCATCCCAGCTCCATGAGAATATGTTCAAGGGTTTTCAGAAGATTGGGCATGATCCTTGACCGAACTACCCCTGATTCCCTGATTTGCTGATAAAATCCG
>CAZHCY010000226.1:0-4531 GCA_964531185.1 uncultured Desulfovibrionales bacterium
GGGGATAAGTCATGCAGACCATCTGCCCGGTGTATGATGGATCAGTCAGGACTTCCTGATATCCGGTCATTCCAGTGTTAAAAATGACTTCTCCTCCTGACTCTCCAGATCCGGTGAAGGACATTCCTTCAAACCAAGTGCCGTCTTCAAGGGCTAAAATAGCTTTCATTGTTATTCTCACTGATAATTTTTTTTACGTATTCAAGGTCAGAAGGCGTATCAACGCCATGGCTAATAAAATCTGTAATGACCACCTGAACAGGAATATCTGCTTCCAGAAGTCTCAACTGTTCCAGTTTTTCTGTCTTTTCCAGCCTACTCTGCCCAAGAGAAGCAAATTTTTCAAGGTATTTCATCCTGAAGGCGTAGATTCCAATATGTATGTAACAGGTAAAATCATTCTTTGCATAAGGAATCATGCTTCTGGAAAAATACAGGGCTTTGCCGGATTCTGAAAACACCACCTTGACAGTGTTGGCATCTTTCAGGTCACCGCATAAAGCCGGTCTGGCCAGGGTGGAAACGTTGATATCAGTATTGGACTGAAAAGGCTTCAAAAGCTGATGAAGCATTCCCGGGTTCAGGGCAGGTTCGTCCCCCTGGATATTTACAATTACTGAATCATGCTCAGCATGGATCTGTCTGGCTGCCTCCAGGACCCTGTCCGTGCCTGAGGCATGCTCTTGGGAAGTCATAAGCACAGGCACCTGAAGATGACAGGCTGCATTATAAATGGATGAATGATCAGTTGCAAGATATACAGAGTCCAGTAACCGGCATTTAAGCGCCTGCTGGTAAACATGCCAGAACATGGGGCGGCCCAAAATGTCAGCCAGGGGTTTGCCGGGAAATCTGGAAGACTCGTGTCTTGCCGGAATGATTCCTATGAATTTTTCCTGAGTCATATGGGCTTTGGCTGGCTTTGAGAAAAAGTCCAGGGTTCTTGTCTGGAACCCGGGGCTTTATCCTGAATATTCATAACGATTCGGGCAAGGGTCTCAGCACCGCCTTTTCTATGGATTATGAACCTGTGAAATTTATCTTTTATTTTCTGTCTGTCAGGCAATGGGGCAGAAACCAGAGCCTGATAGAGATCCCGGACAGTTTGAACTTCAATGGCCAGCCCCTGTTCAAAAATCCGGTCCTCAATCCATCTGAAGTTGTCCCGGAAAGGTCCTACACAGGGCACCACTCCTTGAGACACAGGTTCCAGAAAGTTCTGTCCTCCGCATGGTATCAGACTGCCTCCCACATATACCGAGGCAGCCAGACTGTAGACTTGTTTCAGCTCCCCGAATGTATCCCAGAGAATAATCCCTGCAGCCTGCTTTTGATCCCGGGACAGGGCTGACCTTCTGGTCCAGTCCATCCCGTTCTTCTGGAAAAATTTTTCCCAGAATTGAAGCCTGTGCATATGTCTTGGAAAAAGGGCCAGAATTATTTCAGGATGATAGCAGCGAATATTTTTTATAAGCCACTGCATCAGGCTTTCCTCTTCCTGCCGGGTTGAGCCCAGTACGATTAATCTATGGTCCTTGCCCAGTTGAAGGGGCAGGGTAGAAGGATCGCAACTCTCATTTCTTTTTTCCTGAAGCATATCATATTTGATATTATTCATTTGCCCCACCCGGGACCTTTTAAAAATTTTTTGGAACCGGAAAGCATCCCTTGAAGAAACAGCCATGATTTCATCTGGGCCAACCAAAGAAAAAAAGTTGCCCAGGGCGGAATATCTGCAGAAACTTTTCAGGCTCATTCTGGCGTTGCCGATGCATACCGGAATTTTTTTTCTCTGGCATTTAAACAGTAATCCAGGCCAGATTTCAGTTTCCATGAGCAGGACTTTTCCTGGCCGGAACCTGCGGAAAAAACCCGGCAGGAGAAAAACAAAGTCCAGGGGAAAATAGATGAGCTGAATACCCTGGCAATCCTTTTCCTGTTTCAGAATTTCCATGGCCTGAGGGGTGTTGGTGCTGACCACTATTCGGCTCAGCTTTTGCTGCGGTATTTTCTGCAGAAATTTAATGGTCAGCCTGGCTTCCCCCACCGAGGCTGCCTGAATCCAGAGATCAAACTCCCCTCTGGGGAGCCTCAAACCAAATCTGTGGGCATGGGATATCTTGAGCCTGGATAAAACAGACAGGAATGGCAGGGCCATGATCCATAAAATAAAGTAGAGGATCAGAGCCAGGCGCAGGGATATAAAGCTGAACAGGTTCATTTTCCCAGGATGTCTCAGGTGTTGGGGCTGACAGCCATGGCAAGCAGCCTGTTAATGAGGGCGGTAAACTCAAACCCTGCGGAAAGGGCGGCCTTGGGAAGCAGGCTGGTCTGGGTCATGCCGGGAAGGGTGTTGGTTTCCAGAATAAACAGATTGCTGTTTTTATCCAGGATAAAATCAGTGCGGCTGTAGTGCCTGAGTCCCAGGACCTGGTGAGCTTCCAGAGCCAGCTGGCTTACTTTGCTGACAATGGCCCGGTCTACAGGAGCTGGACAGATTTCCTGGGCCCCGTCAGGTTCATATTTGCTGGCATAATCGAAAAAGAAGCTTTTGCCTGGCTTGATAAGGATCGGAGGCAGTGCCTCATCTCCAAGAACTGCACAGGTCAGCTCTATACCGGAAATATATTCTTCCAGTATGATTTCCCCTGGACATGGATTATGGCTGTTAATCAAGCTCTTCAGCTCCTGACTGCTGGAGAGGAAAGACATGCCCAGGCTGGACCCTCCCAGGTTGGGCTTGGCCACAAGGGGATAATTAATGTTCAGGGGGGAGGTTGAGCTGTTTCCTGTGAGCATTGTCCAGCCCGGAGTAGGCAGATGGTGGTTTGCAAAAATCTGTTTGGAAAGATTTTTGTTCAAGGCCTGAAAGGAACCAAGGGGTCCTGCTCCTTGATAGGGAAGTCCAATATCATCTAAAAGGGCCTGGATGGATCCGTCTTCTCCTGGGTTGCCGTGCAGATTGATAAAAGCTGCGTCAGCCTTGCGGGCAGCTGTTACCAGTGTGGAAAAATCAGGCTTCAGATCAAAAAAATCAACCTGATGTCCAAGATCGGTCAGAGCTTTCCGGATCTGCCGGGCCCCGTTGATGGAGACCTGTCTTTCTTCAGACCAGCCGCCGGCTATCAAAAGTATATGCATTAAGATTTACACCATATTTGTGATTCAGGTCTGTTTCTATGGCCACTGCCTGATCCCAGGACTTCTGAATCATAGATTTCATTTTTTCATCAACTCCGTATCTGGCGTAGAGATCGTCAAACCTTGTTTTAAGGGTGACTATTCTGTTGTGTTTGACCCGTTTGTCGCTGTAAATAAGTACCAATGGCAGGAAAAATTTTTGGACATCCAGATCTCCTGGCCAGTATACATGATGCATGACCCCCTGGGCAATGGCCGGGTTTGCGGTCAGCTCCATAACCACGCTGGCTCCCAGCTGGTTATGGGAACCTCCATGCTCAATGCAGTAGAATTTTCCAATGTCGTGCAAAAGGGCTGAAGCCAGGACCGCCTCTCTGGGCACAGGAAGATTACTGCCGGCCAGCCGGCATATATTTTCTGCCACCACAGCCACCATCATGCTGTGTTCCCTGATATGTTCCGGAAGATGGTATTCTTCCCAGTATTCGAGG
Source organism: uncultured Desulfovibrionales bacterium (assembly GCA_964531185.1). Lineage (GTDB taxonomy): Bacteria > Desulfobacterota > Desulfovibrionia > Desulfovibrionales > Desulfonatronovibrionaceae > CAZHCY01. The sequence continues at coordinate 3,633 of CAZHCY010000226.1, forward strand.
CATTCCTGAACATCAGGAATTTTCCATCTGGGATCATAGGGATAAAAAAAAGGTTTAAGGTCCATGGTTAAAATATCTGAAAAAGAGTAAATGATAAATCATCACGGCTATTGACCGCGGTTTTCAGAATAGATGAGTCCAGGACAAATTTCGTCCATATTGTAACTGCGCAAAAAAGACCGGCTTGATGGGCAGTTTCAGAGCCTGGCTCAATGGTTCATCACAGCCGGGATTTTTTGGACTTTAACCCCGATCATAGCATAAATTAGGCCTGAAGGAAATCAGGTTATAGCTGAAATTGGCTGAAAAGGAAAAATAAACCCTGCCCCTTCGGAACCGCCCCTGTTCTGGAAAGCACCGGAGGCGCTGCCGGCAGCAGGCCCGGAGCCTGTTTCCCGGCCGGGTTTGACAGTGGTTGCCGGATGATCAGGCCCAGTTGACGTTCAGCCTGCTGCTGACTATTGATTGATTCTTTCTGCCGGGAAAAATCAGATGTCAGGTATAAAATCATACCGGGCAGTTCGGCTGGTTGATTTCAGGGCTTTGGAATTGTGTCCTGAAGAGAAAATTACTCCTTAATCTGTAACAGTTCAGCCTTTTTTAAGGAAAGCAGGGCACCCCGGCGCTTGTTTTCCGGCTGGTATAAACACAGACTTAAAAAATCAGGTTCCAGGAGAGCCAGTACCTGTGCCTCATGCAAACGGCTGCACTGTTGTCTTAAGCTTAATTTCTGGAGGGTCTTATGTGTCTTGCAGTTCCCATGCAGATCAAGTCCAGATACGATAATGTCGCCCAGGTGGAAGGCGGGTGAGTCAGCATCATGGGCAGGCTGGATATCATTGATGAGCCTACCCAGGTTGGCGTGTTGGTTATAATCAATTCCGCTTTGTCCCTGCCTC
>CAZHCY010000227.1:0-4527 GCA_964531185.1 uncultured Desulfovibrionales bacterium
GAAAGGCTTTCCATCTGAAGCGGGCTGTGCCCGCAACCCAGCCAAAGAAAAGAAGTAACAGTTCAGCCATTTGCATTAGGCACTGGCTCTGCCAGAGCCTGTTTTTCTGCTCCTGTTTCTTGCATCAGCCGGAAAACAAGCACTGGGGTGACCTGCTTTCATTAAAAAGGGCTGAACTGTTACCGGCAGTTTAATCCACCATAAAGGATATCTTGGCTGTGACCCGATAGACGGTGATTTTTCCGTTTTCCACCTTGGCCTGGAAATCCTTGATATAGACCGAGGTGATGCCGCGAACGCTTTTGGAAGCTTCAGCAACCGCGTTCTGGGCTGCATCTTCCCATCCAATTTCCGACTGGGCCAGAATTTCGATTACTTTGACAACAGACATGCTGCCTCCTTTTAAGGTTAGGGGTTAAAAAAAATGTGACTTTATGCCTGAGAGATCCAGAAGTTAAAGAAAACAGGGAACACTCAGGTGCATATCAGGTGCCTGGATCTGCCCGTTCAAAACCGGCTAAAGCTTTTGACAGCCTGGACAGATCCAGGAGCCGCGGCCGCTTGCTCTGATCCGCTCAAGAGAAGCACCGCATACAGGGCAGGTTTGTCCTTTTTCCCGGCGGGGAATCAGCCATTTGTCAGGCATCTGCTTTGGATCGGCCTGGACCTGCACCGCTTTTTCCAGGACATGGATCATTCTGGAATACAGCCGGCGCATGTCCTGAGGGTCAAGCTTTTTAACCGGGGTTTTGGGATGTATCCCGGTCTGGAAAAGTATTTCATCGGAATAAATATTTCCTATGCCGCAGAAGAGTGACTGATCCATGAGAGCGGATTTGATCTGACCTCTGCGGCCGGAAAGCCGCTGGATAAAGCCCTGCGCATCCAGATTGTTCAGGACGTCAGGGCCGCAGTCTGCTGAGCGCCAGAAGGCTTCCAGATCCTTTATCAGCCGGATTTGTCCCAGTTTGCGCCGGCAGTCATAGATGAGGCAGTGTCGGTTTTTGAAGAGCAGTTTGAGCCTGTTGTGAGGGGTGTCTGCATCCTGGTCCTTAAAATACTGCAGGTATCCGGTCATGCCGAAATGCAGGATAAGCCAGCTGTGATTGTCCAGCTGAGCAGCCAGATATTTTCCCTGTCTGACCGCAGAGACAAAAAAGCGGTCCTTGAGGCTGCGGGAGAGTTCTGAACCGCTGGAGGACTTGACCATGGACGGTTCCCGGACTTCAGCTTTTTCAATGGTCTGCTTCAGGGAGGTTGCTTCCAGATATTGTCTGAATACTTCTACATCAGGCAGTTCAGGCATGGCTTTCTCCTTGTTTCAGGCCCAGCATGGCGGCCAGTTCCAGGGCGTTCAGCGCGGCAAAGCCCTGCTCATCATTGTCAAAATAGCAGTGCACTTCATGTCCTTTTTCAAGCCAGGAAGATATGGCCCCGGCCCAGCCGGACAGGGTCTGTCTGTCATAGCGGCCCTGGTAGGCCTGATCAGGACCATGGAGCCGGATATAGACAAGGTCTGCTGTGATTTCCCTGGGGGCGGTAAACCCTTCTATCTCGTAAATACAGAAAGAAGCCCGGGCGTTCTTGAGCAGTTCCAGGGTTTTGTCATTGATCCAGGATGGATCGCGAAATTCAAAAGCGCACGGCAGGTTTTCAGGCAGAGCCTCAAGGAAGGCCCTGAGTCGTTCATGGTTGCATCTCCATCTGGGCGGGAGCTGAAACAGGACAGGGCCTGCTTTGCCGCCCAGGGCCTGCACAGTTCGCAAAAAGCCGGGCAGGGTCTTTTCCGGGTCCTTGAGTTTCTTCATGTGGGTAATGTAGCGGCTGGCCTTGAGGGAAAAAACAAAATGTTCCGGAACCGAGTTGAACCAGGTCTCAAGAGTTGAAGAACCGGGCAGCTGGTAAAAGGTATTGTTAATTTCTGTACTGTTGAAACGGGCACTGTAATATTTGAGCTGATCCTTCTTTTTCAGGCCGGACGGGTAAAAGGGCCCTATCCAGTGCTCATAGTGCCATCCGGATGTGCCTATTCTCATGCGGATGTCTTTTTTTTCTGCATCCATGGTTTCTCCTTTTCCCCGCTTTTTCCCCTTTGTTCAGAAAGGCGGCAAGGAATATCTTTTCAGTCAGAGGGCTTCAGAACTAAATCCGGAACGAACCGGCCTTTCCGGTTGCTCAGTTGTCTGCAGAAGTTCCATGAAATCAGGAGGTACACGCTCTTCAAGTTCCTCCAGAAGAGGGAGTTTGCCTGTTTTGACAATGGTTCTGATTTTTTCGGCCAGATCCTGGCCGATGCCCGGCAGACGGGTCAGATCCTCCCTCAATCTCAAGCAGATCAGCCGTCTGCCTGAAAAGTCTGCTTAGGTCTGGGTTGGTTATTCTCATAAGTTTCCGGCCCTGAGTTCAGGAAGCAGATTTAGATAAGGTTCTGAAAATATGATAAGGGAAAATACGGTTTTGCAAAGGGGAGAAGTGGGGAATGATGAATGATGAATGAGGAATGAGGAAAAGGCATGGGGCAGGGGGCAGGGAGCATGGGAGAAGAAATGATGAATGAGGAATGAGGAATGAGGAATGAGGAGGAGGCAGAGGGCAGGGAGCATGGGGAAGAGGGGAGAAATGGGGAATTGTTGCGGGTGGCTGGGGATTTTGGGTTCTGAACGGACAACGGGGAACGCAGAACGGGGAACGCAGAACGGACAGGGCTGAAGGAAGATAGAAGAGAAAGAATTTTATCCACGAATCTGTACGAATTTTCACGAATAAAGGATTCATCCGCTGACGCGGTGGGAAAGATGTTTACATTTCGCGCTTGACGCGAAATGTGAAGATGTGCTCGATAAAATCCGCTGTTGTGATGCGCCTAAGACTGTAGGGGGGAATAATTATGCGTTCGATCGTCCGGCAAATTTGTGATACTGCATGAGCTTGGAAAGCCGGCCCGGCTGCGGGCTGGGACGGCTTATTGTTCCGCGGCCCTGTTAACCAGTTCAGTGAACTCTTCCATGGACTCTGTCCGAATTATTTTTCTGGCTAAAGCTCGGAGATTATCCATGGATTGGATTGATCTAATTTTGGTTGGTAGCGTGCCGGGCAAAGGACCGTAGAGCTCTGTTGCTTGGTCTATCAGGGTTTCGTGGGCGTTTTTAAGTTCGCCTTTTACCATTCCCTGCTGTTCACCAATGATAACCCCTTCATGTTTGCCTTCTCTTCTAAACATATCAGCTATGGTCTGCATAACATCATCTCCTAAAAATTCCTTTTCAGCTATTTTTTGAATCTCAATATATTCTTCTTCCCGTCTGGTCTGGATTAAGTACTCCATGAAGGAAGTGATAAAGTCTTTTAACCTGGCCTCGGGGTGCACTTTTTTTATCAGCTTGAAAGCATCTCCAAGATGCTTAAAAAAATCAGGGCTGTCAAAGTATCTCCAGATTACCATGAGGGCTTTGAGGGTCTCTACAAAATCAAAATCTTCCGGATCTTCATTAACTGAATCGTAAACAATATGTTCAAACTCCGGAATAAAAGCCCTGAAATCGTCAGACGGGATATGCACCAGATCAGACATGTCTTTTCTTTCCCAGCCCCCTTCAGGATGAGCTATAAGCAGCGGGATGATCAGGGGCAGCTTTTCCCCGGTCTCTATTGTTATTTTCCGGTAATGTTCCCAGATTTCCAAAACATAACGCAGTATCTGGAGGAGGTAGAATTTATCATAGTAGCTTTTGTGCTCAAAGAGAAAATAGACCTTTACCTTATATTTCTGACCCTTAACCGGGACACTGGTTAAAAGGTCTGAGAAATAGTCCTTGAGATGTGCAGGAATGAATGAATCCTTCTCATAACGGATATCTTCAAGGACCAGCATTTTCTGAATTCCGGCGGGTAAAATATTCTTGAGCATGCTGACGGCATTTTCAGGGTCAGTCATTACCCGCTTGAATATTTTATCATGAGGCTGGCGGATTACATACATGAGTAGACTATAATATCCTTGAGCAGTTCAGGCAAGGCGAAAGTAATCAGAGGGAATCTTGTCTATGCCCTCTGTGGTATGCTGGAATGCTGGAATGAGGGCTGAGTAAAATAAGAGGAAGAGAAAGAATTTTATCCACGAATCTGCACGAATTTTCACGAATAAGAATGAAGAAGAGAATTTTATTGTCCGCTTATCGCGGACAATAAAGGTTCATCCGCTGGCGCGGGAGGGCATGGGACGGTGTCGCCCGGATAATTGGAATTAATCGTAGGGGCAGAGGGCATGGGGAAAAAATGCGGAATGATGAATGATGAATGATGAATGAGGAGGAGGCAGAGGGCATGGGGCGTAGGGCAGAGAGCATAGGGCAGAGGGCATGAGGAATGATGAATGAGAGATGAGGAATGAGGAAAAGGCAGAGGGCAGGGAGATGCTGGAATGCTGGAAGAAGAAATGCGGAATTGTTGCGGTGGCTGGGGATTTTGGGTTTTGAACGGACAACGGGGAACGCAGAACGGGGAACGCAGAACGGACAGGGCTGAAGG
>CAZHCY010000228.1:0-4467 GCA_964531185.1 uncultured Desulfovibrionales bacterium
TCAAAAGTCAGTGCTGCACTCCAGCAGAGAGCTGGCCAGAAGCAGGGCCCGGTCAGGCAGGCTTTGCCTGATAATATATTCTTCATGGCTGTGATCCATGTCTCCGCAGGGACCCATTCCGTCAAGCACTGGAATATTCATGGCAGCTATAAAATTGGCATCAGACACACCGCCTCTGAATTCCGGGCTGATCTTCTGACTGCACCTGGAGGCAACCCCGGCTACAAGGGAATACAGGGACTTTATGCCGGAAGTGGCGGGCATGGCCGGACGGCTGGAAACGGTTTCCAGCCGGGCTGTAACCCCTGGGACATTAGAATCAGCCATGATTTCAGCCATCATTTTTTTCAGGCTGGACTCATCTTCAGGATGATCATAGCGGAAATCCACTTTGATCACTGCCTCCCGGGCAACAGCGTTGGGAACCGATCCGCCTGATACAACCCCGGCATTTACCAGTAGACCCGGGTGCCGATTCAGTCCCTCCAGGGCGATAATTTTGTGAGCTGCTTCAAGCACAGCACTGGACTTATCCTGTCCTGCAGCTCCGGCATGCCCTGCCCTGCCTTCCAGTTTAAGCTCAAAGCCCATTTTGCCTTTCCGGCCCACTGCCACCTGACCGTCCAGTCCTCCTCCCTCAAGCACAAAGGCTGCCTTGCACTCCCTGGCCTGGTCTTCAATAAGTTTTCTGGAATTGGGTGAACCAATTTCCTCATCTGAATTGAAAAGAACTTTAACCGGAATCTCATCCAGAATCCCCAGCTGCTGCAGGGCCTTGAGGGCGAAAACTCCGGTTACAAGCCCCCCCTTCATGTCCATGACCCCGGGGCCTCTGACAATCTCTCCCTGATCCTTGTACCAGTTGAACTCAGAATCTTTTGGAAAAACAGTATCCATATGGCCCATCAGAAGGATGCCCCTGTTTTCTAAGGAGCTTTGATTCCAGGCCCTGACCATGTTTCCGCAGGATTTCATGGGCAGTATTTCAGCTCCAAGGCCCAAATCCTTTAAAAGGGGACACAGGGTTTCAGCCATAAGATCCAGCCCGGGCTTGTTTTGGCTTCCGCTCTGAATAAGCACCAGCTTTTCCAGCAGGGCGAACATTTCAGTCTGCATGGACTGGATAATGGACTTTAATTTCCGGCAGCTATTCATGATCTTTTCTCAGGTATCGGGCAAAGGCAAAATCTGACTGCCGGTATTCATCAAAACTGGGGTCAGGATACCTGACCTCTTCTTTGCTCCAGGGCTTCCTGAGAATCAATTCCTGATTTTCAGCCTTAAGCACGTTGGAACGATGCAAAGGTATTTTTCCGCCGGCTGTGGCAATATATCTGGGTATGGCATCCCCTGAAATATTGCCGTACATGCTCTCCACTATATCCCTGCCCTTTTCCACCGGGACGCGCAGGTGTCTGAACTGGGGATTACGGTAACTGCAGTTAAACAGATAATAAGGTCTGACATAGGCTTCCTGAATGGTTTCGCAGAGTTTCCACATCTTGACCCGGGTATCATTGATGCCCTTGAGCAGCACAGCCTGATTCATGACTGCGCTGACCCTTGTGGATATCTGTTTGAAAGCCTGTCTGGAAACAGGGGTTATTTCCTGGGCAGTATTAATCTGGGTGACCACCCGCACCGGCTTCTGGTCATTGCTTTTTTCCAGGATATCCAGAAGCTCTGAATCGATCCTCTGGGGTGTGGTCACTGGAATTCTGGTTCCCAGGCGTTTCATACGCACATGATCAATGCTGTCCAGTTCTTCCAGAAGCATGGACAGCATGCTGTTGGGAAGCATAAATGCGTCCCCTCCTGTGATGAGCACATCCCGTATCCTGGAGTCATTTCTGATATAGTCCAGGGCCTCCTGGTAAGCCTCACTGGAGTATATGCGGTCCTTTTTCCCGATATGCGCAATGCGCAGACAATGGGTGCAGTACATGGCACACATATTGGTGGCTTTGATGGTTACCACTCTGGGATAAAACTGGTCAATAAGCCTGGCCGGGGAATGATCCGCAGCCACAGGCGGAATCTCCACACCGGCGTTGTCAATCATCTCTGCTGTGGGAACCGACTGCAGAAGGACAGGATCATTAACTGTTTCAGGCATGATCAGTCCTGCATAGTAAGGGGTCAGCCGCATGCGATAATTTTTCACCACCCGGGTTACTTCCTGGATGGCTCTGGGCGGCAGGTTAAGTATTCTGCCCAGAGTTTCAGGAGACTCAATGGCAAATTTCAGCTGTCCGGAAAAACTGTCCCAGTCATTTTGATCCATCCCCAGGATAGTTCTTATTCGGGCGTGGTTTTCACGGATGCTTTCCCAGAGCTCCAGACCGCTGGGGGCTTCAACCGGATGCTGCCTGAGGTAATGCTCTACCCTTTCTCCGGCTTGTTCAACTATGGACAGGGCCTGGCTGACCCGGCCTCCTGCACTGACAGAATGCTCGTCAGTCTCCTGATGCATCAGGGCAAGTTCTTCCAGCTGGCTTCGAGTTATTTCCAGGGCTGCAGGGCTGATCCCCTGACTGTCCCGGATTCTCATGAGTGCGCGGAAAAGCTCCACAATATTCCCAGTCAGCCTTTTCTGCCGGCATTTATCCATGAGATTCTGGGTTTCTGCCCTGCTTTCCGGGGAGACAGGGCTATTATTTCCTGCAAAAAGGTAATCCAGCATTTGTGATGTAAAATGGTCAATTGGGTAAGCCTTAATCATGGTCTTCAGTCCATATTGGTTATAGATTCTTCAAGCATGCGCCTGCCGGACATGATTTCCCGGTCCAGGATTTCCCTGTTTCTGGCCACAGCCACCACCCTGCCCAGAAATGTACCGGGTTTCACCGGCCATCCATGTCCCACATGTTCCAGTATTATCATTTTATGTTCTATGCCGTTTTTTTTCACCTGCCTGAAGAGTTCCCGTTCATCCTCTTCCAGGGGCAGAAAATATCTGGTGACAACTTCACGGTCCACTTTGAAATTGTAGGTCCGCCAGTTAAGGTTCCCCAGGGCTTCATGTATCTCCACCTTGTTGGCCGGGAGGCGGTTTTCAGTTACTGCAGAGTATTCCAGCTCCATAAGAGACGGGGCATCTTCAGGAAGCAGGTTTTCCAGGGTGCAGCACATTTCCATGGTGGTACCCTGTTTTCTGGCGTTGACCTCCACAAAAAAGATTTCACCCTGGTCCGTAACTATGTAGTCACACCCGAAAATACCGCGATATCCGCTTCTGCCCAGGACCTGGCCCACCATTCTGGTATGTTCACGGATCTCCATCTGTTCCCTGAATGAAAGGGCTGATGGAAAGGTGGATCCCCTGAACATGTTGCCCTGCTCGATTTCCTGATCAGCTATGGCAGCGATGAATACGTCCTCTTCGTTGCCCACCACGCCCAGCACAGTGGGGTCAGAGGCATGCGGAACATAGCGGCTGATGAAATAAGTGGACTGGGGCAGAGGCAGACGGCATTTAAGATCTTCCATGCTTTGGACTATAAAGCTGTGGGTGCCTGCTGCTGAGTAAGGCTTGGAAACAAAAACCCCGTCCGTCCATTTGTGCAGACTGTCCTGAACCATGGCCAGCATTTCCCGGACTCCTCCGCAGATCTGATAATCAATAACCGGCACCACATCCTTGAGCATCTGCAGCTGGTAGAGTTTATTGTTCCACATGGCTGCCACCTGACCGCTGGGGCCCAGCAGGGTCACTCCGGGCATTCTGGTAACCGTCAGTTCAGGCAGAGATTCAAAAACATGCACATACAGGTGGTTTTGTCTTTTGATGAGCATTTTCACCAGCTGAATCACGGCCAGGGAGCAGGAAACCACCCCGGCAAAATCTCCTGCAGACATGCGGCAGCTGAATTTTCTCCTGGTCTGGCGATAAAGATTTCTGGCCAGAGGGTTGATGACCAGAATGTTGCGGTGAGGATATGATTCCATCACATCCGGCAGAATGGAAATATAATCGAATTTTCTGTTATGCACCCTGGACAGGTTTTCTTTGACAAATTCGTTCAGAGAGTCGGATTTCAATTCTCCTATGTACAGGAAATAATCTGTATCATCATCAAGATGCAGATCCCAATAAAGGACATCTTCTTCCTGGGAAAACAATTCTGGCCTCTAAAAGAAAGTTACAATTTTGTAGATAGATCTCTAAAAAACATACAATTTTAGAAAAATCGGCCCTGATTATTATTGGGTGAATAAAACAGTAAAACTGCCGGAAAAAGTCAGCTCTGCACAAAAAATGGCAAAATATTGCCAGGGGTGAAAAAGCAGCAGTTCAGCAGCCGGCCCGGGCCGCTGGTGCCGGGGTTTTAGACTTTGTTTGAAAGTAACAGTTTAGCCATTTGCATAAGGCACGAGGACCGGCTCTCTCAGCTGGCTGTTTTTCTAAGTCTGCCTGAATCCGTAACTATGCTTTCATAAGCCAACATTTTACCTCTTTTTGGGGCA
>CAZHCY010000229.1:0-4431 GCA_964531185.1 uncultured Desulfovibrionales bacterium
ATTTCTGCCTTCTTTTTCCCAATCCCAGTATTCCAGCATTCCAGCATTCTTTCTCTATGCTCTCTGCCCTATGCTCTATGCCTCTTCATCATTCTGCATTCATCATTCATCATTTCTTCCCTCTGCCCAATGCGTTCCCCGTTCCCCGTTCCCGGTTCAGGGTTAAACACCGGTTAACCAGAAATCATTCTTTATTCTTTCTATCCTCTTCTCCCCAATCCCAGAATCCCAGTATTCCAGCATTCTTTCTCCATGCCCTCTGCTCTATGCCTCTTCATCATTCATCATTCTGCATTCATCATTCTTCATTTCTTCCCTCTGCTCTATGCTCTATGCCCTAAACCTTCTCAGGATGAATAATCTCCCCGGCAATGGCTGCTGCTGCAGCTGTATAGGGAGAACCCAGGTAAACCTCGCTTTCCAGGCTGCCCATGCGGCCTTTGAAGTTACGGTTGGTAGTGGCCAGGCATTTTTCTCCTGAAGCCAGGATGCCCATATGTCCGCCCAGGCAGGGACCGCAGGTGGGCGGCCCCACAATGGCCCCGGCTTTGACAAAAGCACTGATCAGACCTTCTTCCAGAGCCTGCTCATAAATCCGGGGGGTAGCCGGCAGAACTATGAACCGGACATCCTTGTGCACCTTGCGTCCGCTGATGATTTCCGCAGCCTGGCGCAGATCCGAAATACGCCCGTTGGTGCAGGAACCCAGGACCACCTGATCCAGTTTTATCCCTGACACTTCCTCAATGCTTTTCACATTGTCCGGCAGATGCGGGCAGGCTATTCTGGGGCTCATGTCAGTCACATCCATATCCACATTGCGGCAGTAATGAGCGCCCTCATCAGGATATATTTCCTGGGGATTTCTGAAGCCGTGCTCCCGGCAATAGGCTGTGGTCAGAGAATCAGAAGGAAAAAGGCCAACCTTGCCTCCGGCCTCAATGGCCATATTAGCCATGGTCATTCTGGCCTCAATCTGCATGCTGTTTACTGTGGGTCCGCTGAATTCCAGGGCCCTGTAAAGGGCTCCGTCCACTCCAATGAGGCCGATGAGCTGCAGGACAAGGTCTTTGGAAGTCAGGTATCTGCCCAGCTTTCCAGAAATATTAACCCTGATGCTTTCCGGAACCTTGAACCAGGTTTCGCCCAGGGCCATGGCTGCGGCAATGTCTGTACTGCCCATGCCTGTGGCAAAAGCGCCCAGACCGCCGTAGGTGCAGGTATGACTGTCCGCACCCACAACTATGTCCCCCGGCCCCACAAGACCCAGCTCCGGTAAAAGGGCATGCTCCACTCCTGAGCTGCCCCCTTCATAATAATGCACAATATCCATTTCCCGGGCAAATTCCCTGACCTTTTTAACCTGTTCTGCAGAATCAATATCCCGGTTGGGTGTAAAGTGGTCGCACACCAGAGCCACCTTTTCCCGGTCAAAAACCCTGTTTGCTCCCATTTTTCTGAAGGAATTAATGGACAGAGGCGCTGTTATGTCATTGGCCAGAACCAGACTGGTCCGGCAGCGGACTATCTGTCCCGGCCCCTGGATCTCATCATGAGAATGCCTTTGCAGAATTTTCTGTGCTAATGTCTGTGCCACAATTGTTATCTCCTTGCTGATGCGGGTTTTTTGCTGCGTTCACCGTGCTTAATTACTCATTCCACCAGCCCTATGCTCCATGCGTTCAACGTTCCCCGTTGTCCGTTCTCCATTATATGTTCAAAATCCAAAATTCCCAGCCCATCTGCAAAAATTCACCATTTTTTTGCTTTCTTCTTCCCAATCCCAGCATTCCAGCATTACGGAGTCCCGGACTCCTGCCGGTCTATCTGACTTTCCGGATCGCTTTCCTTCTTGGCCAGGCGGTTCAGGGCATTGATATAAGCCCTGGCACTGGCCACAATAATGTCCGGATCAGAAGCCCGGCCCACTGAAGTAATGGAATTTTCCTCAAGCCTGACTGTAACTTCTCCCTGGGCGTCTGTCCCGCCGGTTATGGCATTGACGGAATAGCGCATGAGCCTGGGTTTGCGCTGAACCAGTTCGTCAATGGTATTAAAAACCGCATCAATGGGACCCACTCCAAACCCGGACAGCAGTTTTTCCTCTCCCTTGACCTCCATTTTCAGGGCTGCAGTGGGAATAGCCATATTCCCGGACAATGAACTCAGATATTTGAGCTTGAACTTGTCCGGAATCCTGTAGACCTGCTCCAGGACAACTGCCTCCACATCTTCAATAAAAACCTGCTTTTTCTTATCCGCCAGGTCCTTGACCGCTTCGAAAACCTGGCCCAGGTTTTCCTCGCTGAGCTTGTATCCCAGTTCATCCAGCTTGTTTTTCAGGGCATGCCGTCCGGAATGCTTGCCAATGACAATGTCGCTGGAAGACTTGCCTATGCTGTCCGGGGTCATGATCTCATAGGTCTGCCGGTTCTTGAGCATACCATCCTGGTGAATACCTGATTCATGGGCAAAGGCATTGGTGCCGGTGATGGCCTTGTAAGGCGGTATGGGCTGGCCAATGATCATGGACAGCAGCCTGCAGGAAGGATAAATCTGGGTGGTTTCCACTCTGGTCTGCAGGTTATAGTAATCCTGGCGCACGTTCAGGGCCATGATCACCTCTTCCAGGGCCGCATTTCCAGCCCGTTCCCCGATTCCGCTCAGGGTCACCTCAGCCTGTCTGGCTCCGGCCTTGATGGCCGCCAGGGTATTGGCCACTCCCAGGCCCAGGTCATTATGGCAATGCACGCTGAATATGGCCTTATGGCTGTCAGCCGCATTCTCAATCAGGTAACGGATAAGTTCTCCGTACTCCTGGGGCTGGGCATAACCCACTGTATCCGGAATATTTATGGTCGTAGCCCCGGCCTTGATGGCCTCACTGACCACCTGCACCAGAAAATCAGGCTCTGACCTGGAAGCATCCTCAGCTGAAAACTCCACATCAGGACAAAGTCCGGCTGCATAGGATACAGCGTCCCTGGTCATTTCCAGGACCTGATCCCTGTTTTTGCCCAGCTTGTGCTTCATGTGGATGTCAGAAGTGGCGATAAAGGTATGAATCCGGGGAGCTGCAGCATCCTTTATGGACCCCCAGACCGCGTCAATATCGCTTTTTACTGAACGGCACAGCCCTGCCACCCGGCAGTTCTTCACTGTCGCGGCAATCCTGGATACGGATTCAAAATCTCCCTGGCTGGCCGCCGGAAATCCGGCTTCAATGACATCCACTCCCAGTCTTTCCAGCTGGCGGGCCAGACGGACCTTTTCGCGCAAATTCATTGTTGCTCCCGGGGACTGCTCACCGTCACGCAAAGTAGTGTCAAAGATATAAACTCTGTCAGACATGTTCCAGCTCCTTTAATATTTTTTTTAAATAAATTACAACAGGTCAGGCGTGATTAAAGACAACAGGCGCCCCCTGCTCTTGCTTCTTTGCCTGATGCAGGTCAGCCATTTTTTCTGCCTGAGGGCCTGATATGACCAAAAACAGTCTTTATGAGATTTGTAATAAATTAATGAGAGCTCCTGCGGGGCTCTCGTAGATTGGCGTTTCTAAAGGGCAGGTATAGATATGTATAGATGAGGCCGGAAAAGACGTAAGCCACGAAAAACAGAAAAAGGATGAATTTAGGTTCTGAAGCCACCAGAACAAAAAGCATTATGGCGGTCACTGTGGAAGAAAACGGGTGCAGCTTGACCATCTCCACATCCTTGAAGGATGCGTATTTAACCTTGCTGATCATAAGCAGGGCCAGAATAAAGGTCAGCACCAGAGTAAGCCGGGGGAAGACTGTTTTTACCAGTTCAGGGGGCAGATAAGCACTGAAAAGAACAAAAGTGGCTATGGTGCAGGCTGCAGCTGGAATGGGCAGCCCCAGAAAAAACTTTTTGGGGCTGGAACTGGTCTGCAGATTGAACCTGGCCAGCCTCAGAGCTCCGCAGGCCATGAACAGAAACGGCACTGCCACCCCCATCTGGCCGAAAACGCTGGTTTGCCACAAATAAACCAGAACAGCCGGACAGACACCAAAAGAAACCAGATCCGCCAGGGAATCAAACTGAATGCCGAAATCCGACGAAGCATTGGTTAAACGGGCGATTTTGCCGTCAAGACCGTCAAAAAAGCAGGCTCCCAGCACTGCCAGGGCAGCCAGATTGTATTGGCCTTCCATGGCCCATAAAATCCCCATGAAGCCCACAAACAGACTGGCTGTGGTCAGAAGATTGGGCAGGATGTAGTATCCTTTATGCCTGGGTGCCTTGGTCATGTTCATTTTTATTTGCTGTTTTCCGGGCAAGGATTGATTCCCCTGCCTTGACTTTATCACCTTGATTTACAGCTGGTTCATAACCCCTTGGAAGGTAAAGGTCAACCCTGGACCCGAACTTGATCAGACCATACCTGTCCCCTCTGGCAACAGTATC
>CAZHCY010000230.1:0-4399 GCA_964531185.1 uncultured Desulfovibrionales bacterium
GCCGCCCAGGACCCTGGAAGCCAGGGATATGCCCGGCTTTTACCCCAGGTTTCCAGACTATTACACACCGGTCTGGAGTCCTTCAGGAGACCGGGTGGTCCTGATGACGGTTCATCCCGCGGTTCTGGAAGGCAGGGAAATGCCGGTTTACTTCAGCACCGCTTCTTCAGGTTATGTGGTGGTGGATAAAGAACTCAATATCCAGAATGTCATTGATACCGAGCCTTTCAGCTATCCTGCCCCGCCTCCCCCCGGTGTAAAATGGCTGAGCAGTCATGAGCTGATTTTTATGCTCATTGATGGTCTTGACGAAGCAGTTTACCGCTATGATTTAAGCAGCGGATCTCAGACAAAGCTCTATAACAGGGGCTATATCAGCTCAACACTTTTAAGGCCTGAAGACCGGTCCATGTTTATGGTGGTCAACAGTGCTGATCAGGCTCCTGAACTGCTGAACCTGAATCTGGACAGCGGAGAAGCTGTGCAGGTTACCCATATGAACAGTGAAAGCAGCCAGGCTGCCGGAGTGGCTGTTCATCCTGTGGAATTTACCCTGGACAGCGGAAAAGTCCGCAAGGCTTACTGGTTTGCTCCGGAAGACATGCAGTGGCCTCCAAGGAATGAAAGGGTGGTTTTCTGGCAGGAAGGAGGACCTGGCCATTCCATGCTCAACATGTGGAGCTACAGCGCGGAAAACCCTCTGACCCTTTTGCCCGCCTTGGATATAAGTGTGCTTATGGTTCCTCTGCAGGAAAGACCTGGATGGGATTCAGAAAACTGGACTGATCTGGCCCAGGGACAAAATTTCGGGAAGGTGGATATTGACGAGCTGGCCGAGATAGCCATGCAGCTAAAAAATCGGGGCCGGATATCTGATCAGGGTGCCGGAATTACCGGCTGCTCCTATGGCGGGTATATGACCTCCCAGAGCATTGTCCGGCATCCCGAGGTCTGGGACGCGGCTGTAACCCAGTGCAGCCTTCTGGATCTGCACACTGAATTTCAGATGGGCTATGCTGCGCATATTGCCTATCTCATGGGCAGTGTTCCCTGGATGGCCCGGGACCATTATTATCAGGCCTCTCCTGGATTTCACGGCAGCAGCGTAACCACTCCAACCCTGGTTTTTCACGGAGTGAATGATTTTCTGCCGGTGGGCATAGCCCAGAATTTCTTTTATGACATTCATTCCGCCGGCACTCCGGCCAGAATGCTCAGATTTCTGGATGAGGAGCATGGACTGCATAAAGGCCCCAATGAATTTTATGCTGTCCAGGAACAGATTCGCTGGTTCAGGAAGTATCTGCAGTAAGATTTTTTATTTAAAAAATCGGTTTATCTAAATCTTTTACCCAAGGAGAGGGAAATGGTCAGGTCCTGGCTGAAAAAAACGGCTTTGCTGTTTGTGATTGCCTTTTTCTCTGCCTTTCTTGTCCAGACCCCGGAAGCAGTGTCCAGTGACAGGTTTCCGGGCAGGATTATAGGAGGGCATGAGGCTGAAGAAGGGGCTTGGCCCTGGATTGCCTACCTGGATTTAGAGGCTGGTGATGAAATTTATCAGTGCGGGGCATCACTCATCAGTCCTGAATGGCTGGTCACTGCAGCCCACTGCACCAAGGATGTTGAGACAATCACAGCCATTCTGGGCCGGTACGACCTTAAAACCTGGGACGGAGAAGAGATCCCGGTGGAGAAATGGTATGATTTTCCGTTTTATAATGATGAGCTGACCTTAAATGACATTTCGCTGTTAAAGCTGTCCAGACCGGTTAAATGGACCAGCATTCCAGTTATTGGCCGGGACGCCCCCAGGGAACTTCTTGCTCCAGGCAAAATGGGAACAGTCATCGGCTGGGGCAACACAATACCCTATGGCAGCACTACCTCGGATGTACTTCTGGAAGTTGATCTGCCGGTTATTGATGATGATCAGGTCATGCAGGTCATGATCGAGTATAAGCGTGAACATCTGGAAGAGGGTGAGGAAGTTCCTGAATATACACCTGAAATGCTGGCCCGGTTCAAGCACGCCATGTTCGGGGCAGGCTATCTTTATGAGAATAAAGACGCAGGCAGAGGAGATTCTGGCGGTCCTTTCATGATTCAGGACGGGCAGGGCAACTGGATCCTGGCCGGACTGGTCAGCTGGGGGTTTGAAGACGCGGCCCAGGGGGCCTATGGCATGTATACCCGGGTTTCCAGCTATGCCTACTGGATCACTGACATGCTGGACGGGACCAGAGTGTTAAATTATCTGGAAGAAACCTATCCGGAGATTGTCGGCCCTGCCGGGGCGGAATCAGAGCTTCTGGGGGTGGAGGAGATTCCGGTTCATTACCGATGCTATGAGCAGAAAAAGGCCTGCCTGGCTGTAACCCACGGCGACCTGTTTTATATCGGCCCTTTGAGCGACAACCAGTTCGTGCCCATAGAAACTCTTGACTACTGGCTGCTCCTGGCTGAAAATGACGGGTAGCAATCATTATCATCATTCCCGGGCCTGTCCGGGAATGAATTTTTTTGAGATTAAAATTTTAAACTCTGTTTTTTCAGGAGATTCTGATTTATGAAATCCCTTTTTCTGGCAAAATTTCTGTTGATCATGATGCTTATGCTGAGCCTGCCGGCCTGCGGCGGAAGCGGGGATGATGAAAAGCTTGAAGAAAAAATCGGTCAGATGCTCATGATTGGTTTCAGAGGGCTTGAAGTAGATCAGGAAAGTCCCATTGTCCGGGATATTCAAAACGGCCTGGTGGGCGGGGTGGTGATATTTGATTACGATGTGGCCCTGGACAGTCCGGTCAGAAATGTCCAGTCGCCTGAACAGCTTAAAAAACTGGTTGCTGATCTGCAGGCTGCCGGAACGGATACTCTATTGGTGGCAGTGGACCAGGAAGGCGGGAAGGTGGCCAGGCTCAAGGAAAAATACGGTTTTCCGCCCACTGTGTCCCAGCAGTGGCTGGGAATCACTGATGATCCTGAGCTGACTTATGAATACGCTTCAAAAACCGCTGAAACCCTGCAGGATATGGGCATCAACCTGAATCTGGCTCCAGTGGTGGATGTCAATGTCAATCCGGACAATCCGGTCATCGGCAGACTGGAACGGAGTTTTTCTTCTGATCCGGACAAGGTGGCTGTGCACGCGGCAGAGGTGATCAAGGCCCACAGGGACCAGAATATTCT
Source organism: uncultured Desulfovibrionales bacterium (assembly GCA_964531185.1). Taxonomy (GTDB): domain Bacteria; phylum Desulfobacterota; class Desulfovibrionia; order Desulfovibrionales; family Desulfonatronovibrionaceae; genus CAZHCY01. The sequence goes on from CAZHCY010000230.1 coordinate 3,187, forward strand.
CACGGCTCTCAAGCATTTTCCAGGGCACGGCAGTTCCACTGAGGATTCTCATCACGGTTTTACTGATGTCACCAATACCTGGCAGGTATTGGAACTCAAACCCTATGAGCTTCTTTTTGCATCTCCAGGGGTGGATTTGGTTATGACCGCCCATGTCTTCAATGCCCGTCTTGATCCTCAGTGGCCGGCCACTCTTTCTCCTGCGGTTCTGACCGGTCTGCTCAGGGAAAGCCTTGGTTATGAAGGAGTTATTATTTCTGATGACATGCAGATGGGAGCCATTCATGACGAGTACGGCCTGGAAACAGCCCTGGAGCAGACCATCAAGGCCGGGGCTGATGTTATAATTTTTGGAAACAACCTTGTTTATGACCCGGATATCGCCTGGAAGGCCAGGGATATAATTCTAAACCTGGTCCGTGAAGGACATATTTCCAGGGAAAGGATTGATGAGTCTTATGAACGGATTATGCAGCTCAAATCAAAACTGCAGTGATTTGCAACAGGAGAGTCAGTCATGAAAAAATTTGCTTTTCTGCTAATTCTCATGTTTGGAGTTCAGGTTCAAGCCTCTGAAATTCCTGATGATTTTGTGGAAATCAGACAGGTTATCCCGGACGCGGTTATGGATATCAGGTATTATACAGAGCATAATTTTGTGGGCTCCAGGATTGATGGATATCAGGCCCCCAAATGCTATCTGACCCGCCAGGCCGCGCAGGCCCTGGTCGGAGTTCAGGCTGATCTGAAACCCTTTGGGCTGGGCATAAAAATATATGACTGTTTCCGGCCTCAGAGGGCTGTGGATCATTTTGTGCGCTGGGCTGAGGATATCCGTGATACAGCCACCAGAACCGAGTTTTATCCCACTGTGGACAAAAAAAATCTGTTCAGGGACGGCTACATTGCCTCCAGATCCAGCCACAGCAGGGGCAGTACTGTTGATCTGAGCATTGTAGAGCTCCCTGCAGCTCCTCAGCCTGATTTTGTCCTGGGGGAAACTGTCCAGAAAAAATGTTTTTTACCCCGGGATGAGCGTTTCCCGGACAACAGCATTGATATGGGTACCGGATTTGACTGCTTTCACGAGTTGTCACACCCTGAAAATCCTGATCTGGGCCTCAGACAGCGTTTGAACCGGCTGCTTTTGAAGACTCTCATGGAGAAGCATGGTTTTGAATATTATGACAAGGAGTGGTGGCATTTTACCCTG
>CAZHCY010000231.1:0-4358 GCA_964531185.1 uncultured Desulfovibrionales bacterium
TTCCAGAACCCTGAATGTCCGCATCATTATCAGCTTCAACAGCCTGATTTCTTTACCTTTAACTTTTAACCCTCAAGATCATAAGCATTTAAATATATTTATGCATAAGCCGTGCCAGGGCGCTCAAAAGCCGGAGCCCGCCTCCTGCGGCTCAAGGCCTGCATATCCATGGGGCAGGATCCTTGCACCCGGGCAGACAGGGTTGCATTATAAAGACTGCGCCAGAAAAAGAGTCGCAAAAAAAACTTCGTTCAAGGGCCTGAAAAAACTGTCCGGGCTGAGCAGCAGGCAGGCCAATCCAGCCCTCTACAGCCCGGATCCGCCTTTTCTGACCCACTCCCTGTTCTGATCCTGGATGAAATGGCTGTCAGTCGCCAGCCTGTACATGCGGATCCGGTTCTGTCTGGCCACTTCTTCTATGGAGGTCCCTGTTTCCCGGGCAATTATCGTGAAAAGGGCCAGCCTGTCCTGGTTTTCCTCATCCACCAGCTCTTGATACCCGGAACCGGCGTCCTTTTTCACCAATGCAGTCAGACCGTTCCAGGCCTCGCCCACCAGCCCCTTGTCCTTGGCCTCCTGCAGGGCCGGATGTCTGGCCCGCATGCTGGAAACCACTTCTTCCTTGGTCTGGGCCCAGGCTGCTGCACTCAGACCCAGCAGAAATACCGTCAGAAAAAATGCCGCAGCTAATGACTTTTGTTTGCTCATCCTGTCCTCGCAAATGGTTATTTAAGTTGTTCAAGCTCTTCCTCAGTAAAGATGTCATCCATGTCTCCCTGGAAATCCAGGGCCTCGTCCAGGGCCTGCTGGACCTTGAGGTTGATGTCCACGGTAACGTGAATGGGGGCGATTTCCACCTTATGGGTGGTGTCCGCAGTCACATGGTGTCTGGAGCAGCCTGCAGCCAGAAGCAGCATCCCGGCCAGAACAGCCCCTAAAAACCTTTTAGGCATACTCATCTCCTTCTCAGGGTCAAAAGTTAAAAGCTAAAAACAAGGTCAGACAAGTCAAGGTCATCTGGCTGAAACACGGACCAGTGCCCGGGCTGCAGCCTGCCCTCGGGCCGGGTTTCAGATCTGGTCCTTCCGGGAAATAAGGGGAGCGTTACCTGTTGGTAAATTTCGAGGTAACTCAGGAGATTCAGACCAGGCACGGGGACTGTCCCCTGGGTGGATAAACCTGTTTTTTATGTCCAGAGCAAACCTGGGTCTGTATCATTTACAAACCGGCAATACACCCGAAATAAGTCTTTGCCGCCTGCTTTGTCAAAGGCCGGAAGCAGGACCAGAACTCCTTCAGATGAGCAGCCGGATACAGGGTCTTTTGCCTTCAGAGTTTTTTCATCAGAAGCCCGGCTTTACTGAACCTTTTCCCCGGGGAAAAGATCCTCCAGGGTCTGTCTTATGGATTCATCCCGGCCCAGCTGCAGATGAAGAACCCGGTTGACAATCTCTCCCAGGTCATTGATGTTGATCACCAGGCTGCCCACCTCCTGGGGCGGATCCCCTCTAACCCCCCTGCCCCTGAGCTCTATTCTGGCCCTGACGTCATTTTCCAGGGGAATGAGATCCAGGGTCAGAAAATCATATTCAAAATCCTTCAAAGCCTCTTCCAGACGCCGGGTGACCACGGACAGGTATTCATGGCCGGCCATGGCCTCACGCACATAAAGAAGCAGAGTGTTCAGCCATTTTTCATCTCTGATGGCCAGCTTTCCCTGGCCGGGTACTGAGTGCAGGTATCCGTCACCCAGCAATATCTGGTTATTTTTATAATAAACCGGAATCCTGCCCTGGACCAGGCCTGAGCCGGCCACCTTTCCCCGGCTCAGCCGGGACACCAGTCTGATCATGTCCACGTCCTCAAGAAAAACTTCCAAATCAGCGCTTTTTTGGACCGGATCAATGCTTGATGCTGCAGCAGTCAGCTGTCCGCCTTCAGGCAGTTGCCAGACTGACTTTTCCAGAAAAATCCGCCCCAGGGGTTCCAGCCTGAAAAGGGCATGCCCCTGTTTCAGTTCAAATTGGCCGAGCCTGAGGCTTTGCACCTCAATTCTCTGGGATCCGGAAGATACCAGGGGCCTCAGGCCGGTCACCTCTGCTGCGCCTGAAAGCCCCTGCACCTTAAGATCCATCTCCTTGCTGCCAAGGCTCATATCTTTGATTTCCAGCTGAACCAGAGGCCTTAACTGCAGACCCTGAAGCTGCAGATCAAGATCAAGCCTGAAATCCCCTTCAGCTGTAAGATCTCCAGCCTTAACCGGAAGACTGCGCACCATCTCCTGCTTTGGTACAGGCATCCAGTTGCTGGAAGCTTCAAGCCTGGCCCGGGGCAGCTTTTTGGCATCCATAAAAGCAGCAGCTGAAAACTCAAGCCTGGCTCCGCTCCAGGGGGACCAGGTCCCGCCGGCCTTCAACTGCTTTTCAAGGACCATGGCCCTGCCCTGGGGACCAGGCAGCTCAAGCCCGGCATATTTCACCTGCCTGACTGAAAAGGCGCCCGGATTTTCATCCTGCCCTGGCCCGAAAATAACAGGCAGGCTGATCCTGACCCCCTGCAGGGACATGTCCGGGGAAGCAGCGCTTATCTCGGCCAGATTTGCTCTGGCAGTCAATCGGCCGGTCAGGCCGGAGGTTTCATCCTTTTTAAGACCTCCTTGCAGGGAAAAGTTTTCTGCCCTGGCCCGGCCGGACAGGCCTGAAACATTAAGGGGAGCGCCACTTTCCAGAAAGCACTGGGCAGACCAGCCCCCTGGGCTGTTTTTTTCCACCTTCAGCAGGGGTTTTTCCCGGGCCGCCCGGATGGACAGGCCCTGCATTTCCAGCTTTTCTCTGTCCATTTCAGCCAGAATCCTGGAAATCCTGATCCAGGCCTTGTCCAGCAGCACCACCCCGGCCTGATCCGGCTCGGCCCGCACCTCAAAGGGCAGAACAAAATCCAGGCCCTGCACCTCAAGGCCATGATCCGGCACTTCCAGACTCCAGGGCCCGGGGCTGGTCACTTCCCCCTGGGCAGCCAGATACCATGCAGGCCCCCGGGATTCTTGAACCAAATCCGCTCCTGCTTCAAGCAGACCTGCGGACTTGAGCTCCAGGCTGGTTCCAGGCCCGGGCCCGGCCTGAACAGGCAGGTGCAACGTTTTGAAATCAGAGTTCAGGGAGGCCTGCCACTGATACCGGCCCTGCAGGAACCTGGTTCCGGCCATGATCTGCTCAAGACCGGTCTGGCCGCCTTCAAGCTCAAACAGGGCCTTAACCGGCGCAGCCACTGAGACATTTCCCCGGACCCGGGACAGATTTTCCCTCAGTTTTATGTTTACACTGTCCAGGAGCAGATCCTCAAGCCTGAGCCCGGCCAGATCCAGACCGGCCCGGGCCTGGTTTACCTGAAAAGAGCTGTCCAGATCTGCTGCTGCTGAAAAATATCCCTGCTCAAGACCGGCTGCTGCTCCGGGAAGATCCAGACCGGCTGCCCGGGCCTGGACAGCTATGTTGCCTGACCCGGCCCCCTGAGCATTGACCCTCCAGGTCAGGGCCGCCTCAGCCATAAAACCCGGACCAGGCTCCAGGTCTGAATCTAAGCCCGGTTCCCTGCTCATGCCCTTGGACTCGGCCCGGGCCGTCAGGTGTACTTGCTGCTTTTTCTGCTCCAGCAGGGCCCTTCCCTGCAGGGTTACCGGCAGTCCCAGAACCCAGGTCCAGCCCTTCAGGCTTGCCTGGCCAGGTTTTTCAGTCTGGATCCGGGCTGAAAAAGGCAGGGTCATCCTTTGCCCCCAGGCCTGGATGTGGATTGCTGCAGATTTGATTTCCAGGCTGTTGTAAAACAGTCCGGGCAGAAAGGTTTTCTGCCCCCTGCCAGAAGATGGGCTGTCAGCCGCCCCAAACCCGGCAGCAGCATCCCGGTGCAGGCTCAGTCCGCTGATGAGCACATGGTCCACCCTGCCCTGAACAAGCCGGGCAGGGTGAAAAAACAGGTGTACTTGCCTCAGGCCCAGCTTGAGCACCTGGACCCGGGGCTGTTTCAGGCCTTGAGCTGCCATCCTGGAAACCAGGACCTTTTCCAGCATCACCGGTCCCAGAACATGGAAACCAGCCGGAATGGCCAGCACCAGAAAGGTTGCCATGAGCAGCAGTTTCTTCAATATCTTGTTCCCTTTTCAGCTTTGCCCAGACCGGTCATTTGCTTTTTGCGGACAATAAAGGCCAGGCTCTGGAAAAATATCCGGCCAGCCCCTGATATGCAGCATGCAAAGCGGCTTTTCAAGCACTTAGTTTCCAGGGGCAGGCTGCATCTTCAGGAAGCAGTAACAGTTTAGACATAATGATTGACAGCTGCTCAGGCTGGCAACTTGGTTTCGT
>CAZHCY010000232.1:0-4325 GCA_964531185.1 uncultured Desulfovibrionales bacterium
CAGCCTGATTTCTTTACCTTTAACTTTTAACCTTTAACTTTTAACTCTCAAGTTAATAACTGTTTTCCCTTTTGGGTTGAAAAGGGCCTGGCTCTTTGGGCACCTGTTCTTTGGGTGACCTGTTATCAGCCACAAACAAATCAGGTAACAGTTCAGCCATTTGCATGAGGCACGGCGTCTGCCCGGAGGCGGCGCCGGGGAGGGTCTGGCTTTCCCAGAGCTTGTTTTTCCAAGTCTGTGTTTACATCAACCAGAAAACAAGCGCTGGGTTGCCTTGCTTTCCTGAAAAAAGGGCTAAACTGTTGCCAAATCAGCTGCCTGCCTGAAAAGGGCTCAATCCATGTCCGTTTTCAACCGGAAAAAATGTTGATAAAAGCCTCTTAGTGAATAGTATTTATATTAAACATTAGAAAAATGCACCACTTGTTAATTTTTTCTCTAAGGCCCGGAAAATATTTTACCTGCATTTGCAATCATGCAACTTTTTAAAGGAGGTTATCATGGCCAGAATCGAAAACATAATGTGCGCTGTGGATTTCTCTGACATGAGCGCCAAAGTGGCCTCATACACCCAGGAGTTAGCTAAATCCTTGAATGCTTCTGTCAAGGTGGTCTATGTGGCACCCAGCCTCTCCCAGTATGTGGGTTTTCATGTGCCCCCCACCTCCATTGAGAGTTTTGTCGGGGAAATTGTCACTGGAGCGGAAAAAACCATGGACAGCTTCATTGAGGAGAATTTCAGTCAAATCCAGGTGGAAGGCAAGGTTCTGAGCGGCTATGCTGCTGAGGAGATCATCAACTATGCTGAACAGGAGAATATTGATCTCATAGTCATGGGCACCCACGGCCGAAAAGGAATTGACCGGGTGCTGTTCGGATCCGTGGCAGAAAAAATCGTCAAATCCGCCAAAATGCCGGTCATGACCATCAGACCCTGACTGCAGTATTGAAACTCACAAAATTTTTCAGATCCAGGGTTCCCATGTGCGGGCTGGACATGGGCAGCACCTGGGCCAAAACAGTCAAGATATCCACCAAGGGAAAATCCGTCCTGCTGAACAGCTTTGCCAGGATACCATGGTCCCGCAAGGACATGGACGGCAAGGCCCAGCAGGGCGCCCGGATTAGTACGCTCTGGGAACACCTCCAGCTCAAGGACAAAGTGGTGGTCACATCCATGGCCGGCCATTCAGTGATTGTCAAAAGGGTGTTTTTCAAAGCCGCTCCGCCCAAGGACCTGAAGCAGGACATTCAGGAGGAAGCCCGCCAGTATATCCCTTTTGACCTGGACGATGTTTATCTGGACTATCAGGTCATGGGTCAGGGTCAAAAAAAGGATGCCCTGGAAGTAATGCTTGTGGCCAGCAAAAAAACAGTTGTTCAGGATCTCATCAAAATCATGGAAAACTCCGGACTGTCCCTGGGGGTTGTGGATGTGGACGCTTTTGCCCTGAGCAACTGTTTTGAATTTAATTATCCGGAACTCAAGAACGAACCTGCCTATCTGCTGGACATTGGAGGAGCGCAAAGCATCTTCACCATTTTCTGGGACAATCAGCCTGTTTTTTTCAGAGAAATGTCCTTTGGAGGCAGACAGCTCACCTCCATTATTTCCAGCCGACTGAACATCAGCTTTTTTGAAGCCGAGGTAATCAAGCTCAAGGGGCCGACCCAGGACCTGGATGCCGACAATGCCGAGATATCCAGAGAAATAACTTCCAGCCTGAAAACCTGGACCGATGAAATAAAGCGGCTCATAGGCTTTTATCAAACCTCTGTTCCGGAAGTCAGCCAAGCCTCCAGGATATTCCTCTCAGGCGGGGGCGCGCTTTTGCCGGACATTCAGAAAGTTTTCCAAAACCAGCTGGGCATTGAAGTCAGGCTCATGGATCCCTGGAAAAACCTGAAGACTTCCATCAATGATTTTGACTCCAGTTACCTGGAGTCTGTTAAGCCCCAGTTCGCAGTGGCTACCGGTCTGGCCCTGCGCGGCATCATATAACACAACAGCCGGGCACTCAAAGTCATGATCAAAATCAACCTGCTGCCCCATGCCAAACGGGCAAAAGCATCCAACACTGAAAAGCTCATTTTGCTCACAGGGATTTTTCTGATCATGCTTTCAGCCGGCATATTCACCACCGGTCTGATCTGGAAGGACAAAATCCAGAACCTGGAGGCCTCCATCCAGGAAAAACAAACCCTGAGACAGAATCTTTTGAAAAAAGTGGGCCGCATTAACAGGCTGGAAAAGGAATTTGAAGCGCTTAAGGACAATATTGCGGCCATCCGGGATATCCGCAGCCGACAGCAGCTCCCGGTCAGATATGTTGATGAAGTGGTCAGAGCCATTCCTGCGGAAAGAATCTGGTTTGAAGCCCTGAATCTGGGCTCTGACGGCACCATGGACATCCGGGGCATAGCCCTGGATAATCAGGCCTTTGCCGGATATGTGGATGAATTGCGCCAATCGCCCTTTATCCAAAGGGTGACCACCAGAAGGACCTCCAGAAAACGGGTCAGCAATCTCGACCTGGTTGAATTTCAGTTCCAGGTCAGTGCAGGACCGGCATCTTCCGGAGCCCAGGATGAAAAGCCCCAAGATCAGTAGACAGAAGATAGCCAGCAGCATAGACAAGCTGTCCGGAACCAGAAAAATCCTGCTTCTGGTATCCCTGGTGGGCCTTATCTGCGGTTTGTCCTGGTATTTTTATCTGGGACCGGCCCGGGATAAAATCCAGCGCATGGAGCAGGAAGCAACTTCCCTGGAACAGGACATCTCCCTGTTCACTGCCCAGGCTTCCAGGCTCCCGGAAATGGAAGAAGAACTCCAGCAGCTGGAAAACGAGCTCATCCTGGCCAGAACTCTTCTTCCAGAAGACGCTCATGCCCTGGAAAGACTGCTGGCTTCCTTTGAACGGCTGGGCAATGAACAAAAGGTCAGTTTTCTGCTTTTTCAGCCGGGCAGCGAAAAAGTTCAGCAGCACTTTGCCGCCAGAAACGTTCAGCTGCGCCTGCAGGGGAGATTTCACGACCTCATGACCTATTTTGATTCCTTATCCCGTCTGGACCGGCTGGTCAGCCTGCAGAGCCTGCGCCTTACTCCGGTTTCCCAGGGCAGCAGACAGGACCCGGTCAACTTGACGGCTGACGCGGTTTTAAGGGTGTACAGGGCCCTTTCCCCAGCAGAAAAGGAGGAAAAGGAGGCCCGGGCCAATGAATAGAGTCCTGGGTCTTTTTGTTCTGCTGGTTGTGTTCCAGGTCCCGGCTGTGCCGGCCCAGGATGAAGTCCAGCCTGAAAATCAAGCCCTGGACACGGATGTCAGAGAGCTGGAACCTCAATGGCTGAGGCTGGGGGCATACAGATATACTTCCCAGGGCATGGCTGACCCGTTCACCCCCTTTATTCAGGAGGAGGCGCAGCCTGAAGAAGAACCCCTGGAACCACAGCGGCCCCTGACCCCTCTGGAAAAAATCGAGCTGAGCCAGCTCAAGCTGGTGGGTATCCTCTGGAGAAATGAGCTGGGTTTTTCGCCCCTGGCCATGGTGGAACTGCCTGACCGCAAAGGTTTTATCCTCCGCCAGGGCCTTTCCATCGGCCGCAACCAGGGCAGGATTGTTTCCATATTGCCGGACAGGGTAATAATTTCTGAAAAAGTACGGGATGTTTACGGAACAATGCGCGAAAAAACCAGCGTTCTGAAGCTTCATCGCGGACAGGAAGAGTGAATGAAAAGAAACACTGTTTTAGTTTCCCTGACAGTCATGTCCATGGCCGTCTGCCTGCTGGCGGTCTTCACAGCCAAGCCACGGGCAGCACAAAAACCCCTGGATCAGAAATCCCAGGAAATCCAGAAAATGGATTTCTGGATGGATGAGGAAGGAGCCCTTTACATCAGTCTTTCCGGAACCGACATGAGTGAGCCGGTCCTGAACCAGGCAGATGAATCAGTCATAGAATTTCTGCTGCCTGACACTGCTGTCCGGCCGGAATTGATCCGCCTTTACCGTCTGGATGAATTTGAGGCTGAGGTGAATTCCCTTTTTGTGCAGAATATTGAGTCCGGGACCAGGCTGATTCTGTCCTGGAACCGGCAGCTGCCCTATGAAATCATTTATGCCCCGGATGAGGTCACCCTCAAGTTCCCCTCTGCCGGGGCAGCCTACGACATAGCCCTTAACAGACAGGCTGAGGAGGTGACCAGTCCTGATTCCTCTCTGACCCCGGCTGAACAGCTTCCTGAACAGGGCCATGTCTATCCGGGCATGCGCGGGGAATACACAGGCATCCCCATCTCCATAGACCTGCAGGATGCTGAAGTGGA
>CAZHCY010000233.1:0-4316 GCA_964531185.1 uncultured Desulfovibrionales bacterium
TTTTCCGGTAATAAAGAATAATACCGGTTTCCGTGAGGTATTGAATGGTTTCGTTTTGTCTTGGCTCAACCCGGACCAGGGCCGGGTTGTCCAGGGCAGTGGAAAAGCGCTGTTCTCCAGTGGAGTAAAGGGTGGTGATGGTTCTGTCGGTCTGTCCCAGAGCCCGGATCAGGAACTGCTCCCCTGTTTTAAACAGACGCCTGGCAAAAAGGGCGGCTGAGGTTCTACGTTCGGAAACTACAGGATAGCCGTACAATTCCATGAGAAACTGATAGACAAAGCTTCGGTTTCTTTCGTATTCCTGATTGTTGTTGGGGTGAAACTTTCCGATTCTAAGACCGAACCTTTTGAGTTCCTGGTCCAGGTCCGAAGGGAATGATCCGTAGATTCCGGCCAGGTAGAATTCGTTTCTGGCATTGAGGGCCATGACGTGCCCCCGGTCCATCTCCAGGATGAAGTCCAGGACTGAGGGATAATTGATCAGCCTGGTGACAACTTGTTTGAAAAAGCGCTCTGCGAAAGGTTCCTGAAGATTCCTGGGCAGTCTGCTCTGGACAGTGGACAGGTTGTTCTGGTGAGTTACCCTGAACAGGGGACAGACATCACGGTCTTCAGTGGATGACTTTTCCCAGCAGTTGTGAATAATATCAAACTGGAAAACTTCGTTGAAGTAGTCCAGCTGTCTGTCAAAGGCCACCAGGCTGAATCCAGGGAGGTTTTCATATTCGTAAAGATCAGACTCAAAAGAGGGCAGAAGTTCCCGGGACTCCACCAGGGGGTAGGCCTGGGATGTCAGAAAAGGCCGGATAAGACACTGCCTGATGTGGACCATGTCCAGGAACTTTTTAAGCCCGAAGATATTATTGATTTTGAACTTGGGAAGAGGTAATGTTTTATCAGACCAGTCAAAGGATTTGGACTCAGTGAAGAATTTTTCCCATTTTTTCATTGATTGACCTTTAAAGTGAATAAAGCAGACTGGTGAGGTCTGAAAATTGTAACAGTTTGGCTGTTTTTAAGGAGAGCAAGGCACCCCAGCGCTTGTTTTCTGGTTGATGTAAACACAGACCTGGAAAAACAAGCTCTGGGAAAGCCGGTCTCCGTGCCTCATAAAAAACAGCTGAACTGTTGCCGAAAATTTACAACAAGAGCAGAATAATGTACATGACCTTTAAAACGAGATATATAACCCTATTCTTTTGAAATATCAATAAAAAGACATTGATTGTTCTGCTTTTCGGACTGCTGGTCAGCAGGGTAACCCGGAAACTTTGACATTGAGCTGAAAAATGTATGGAAATAACTGGCAAGACAGAATTTTAGGCCTGGTATGCAGCGTTTTTGACGGTTATTCATCCGTGCTTTTTCTCAAGCAAGATGATCAGGTCTTTACTCTGTCTTCAAGCTTCAGTCTGGGCGATACCATCAGTCCGGACACTCAAATCAGGCCTGGAGCCGGGCTGGTGGGCTGGATCATCAAGAACAGAAAACCCCTTCTCATCAACAAGTTTGACCGCAATGTGGGATGTCTGGGATATTATCCCAGGGAAGGAGAATCCAAGATCAAGGCATTTATGGGCACCTCTTTGCCCAACGAAGAAGGTGTTCTGTGTGTGGACAGCAAAAAAACCTATTCCTTCAGTGACAAGGATCAGAAGATCCTTTATCAGTTTGCTCAGCTCATTGAGGATGTTCAGAACGGAGTCTGCCAGGCAGACATGTCTGCCAGAAGCATTGATTATTACCGGTATCTGTCCCTGGTGCACAATCTAAGGCATAGGTTTCCCAAATGGCGGGTTTTTCTGGAAAAACTGCTGGACCTTCTTGTGCAGTCCACAGGTTTTCCATATTGTTTCATGGCTGCCAGAGATGAAGTGGGCAAAGGATATTTTGTTGAGGGACTTAGCGGGAAATCAACCCTGGGTATTGATTTTTCAGTGCACAAGTTCAATATGGATGCCGGCCTGGTGGGCTGGGTTTTCAAGTACGGCACCCCGGTTTATTCAGGTGAGCAGGATGGTCCGACCGGGCTGCATCTGTTCGGCAAGGAGTTTGCCGGCATGAATTTCAAATCCGTCATCTGTCTGCCCCTGGTGGTCCACCGCAAGACCAGGGGGGTTCTGGTGCTTGCAGACCATGATTCCATATACATCAGTGACGAGTTGAGAGCCTTTGTGGGGATGATAGCCGACTATCTGGCTCTTTTTCTGGAAAACCTTTATCTCAAGAGCAGGCCCTGATTTTCATCGATCTGGTTGTTCTTATTCGACCTGTGCTCATTGCCCTGAGAGGCTGTCCACGGCCCGGACACCGGCCTGTGGATTTTTCATTTTCAAGCTGACCTTAATTTGCAACGGGGAGTCAGATGTTTTTTTCAAAACTATTCGATTTTATGGGCAAAAGTCTGGCCATGGATCTGGGCACTGCCAACACACTCTTGATTACGCCCAGGGACGGAATTGTGCTTAATGAACCATCTGTGGTGGCCCTTGATTCCAGGGACGGCAAAGTTCTGGCCGTGGGCAGGGAAGCCAAGGAATTTCTGGGCAGAACACCCCAGAAAATCATATCCATCAGGCCCATGAAGGATGGCGTTATAGCGGATTTTGAAGTAACCAACGCCATGATCACATTTTTCATAAAAAAAGTTATTGGCAGGATGAATCTGATTAAGCCCAGAATGGTCATCTGTGTCCCCACCGGCATAACCCAGGTGGAAAAACGGGCAGTAATAGAATCAGGACTGCAGTCCGGGGCCAGGGAAGTCCGCCTCATTGAAGAACCCATGAGTGCGGCTATAGGAGCAGGCCTGCCCATTGAGCAGCCTCTGGGCAACCTGGTGGTGGATATTGGCGGAGGGACCACTGAGGTGGCGGTAATATCCCTTTCTGCTGTTGCTTACTCAGAATCAGTCAGGATAGCCGGTGATGAAATGAATGAATCCATCCAGAGGTATATCCAGGATGAATATCAGATGCTCATTGGAGAAAACATGGCTGAAAAGATCAAAATCGCTGTGGGAACCGCCTGTCCGCAGGATGAACCCCTGACCTTCAATGCCATGGGCAAGAATATTGTCAACGGCAATCCCAAAACCATCAAGGTTAATGATACTGAAATTAGAGAGGCTATTCAGGAGACGGTGAATGCCATTGTTCAGGCGGTCAGGCGGGCCCTGGAAAAAACTCCTCCTGAACTGGTGGCGGATATTTCGGAAAACGGACTTCTCCTTACCGGCGGAGGGGCCCTGCTTAAAGGTCTGGACAAACTGATCACCCAGCAGGTCAAAGTGGGAGTGCATATTGACCAGGAGCCCCTGACCACTGTGGTCAGAGGAGCTGGAGTGGCTCTGACTGATGACAAGAAATACGGTCACACCTATATAAATTAGCCATGGATTCATATTCCCGGCCTTTTCTGGACTGGAGGGTCAAAATTTTCTGGCAGTCCAGGGAGACAGAAATCAGGGGCAGGTTAAAAACAAAGGCCTGTGATTCAGGCTTAAGGCTCAATTGTTCCTGACAGGACCCTGCGCAGGACAACCTTAATGCATATTCTTTACTTGGGCGGAAAAAGCAGGTTTTTTTCCCAGAAATATACCAGCCCCGGAGTAAGCAGTTCAGGAAACTGCTGGGCCAGAGCGTTCATTTCGTCTTGGTCAACATAGACAAGATCCTCAATTTCCCTGGAATCCGGCAGGGGAATACTGTTAATCCGGCCTGCCCTGTACAGGGTTATGAATTCAAAACTGGTTTCACTGTCACCCTGGATGGTGACAACATGTTTGAGATTTCTCTGTCTGATGCCCAGGTCCTGATCAATTATCCTTATCCCGGCTCCCAGGCATGATTCCCCTGCTTTTACATGCCCTGCAGCGGACAGATCCAATCTGCCCGGGTAAAGGGTTTTACCTCTGCTTCTTTGCTGAAGAAGAAGCCGGTTATGCAGATCATGAATAAGGACCAGTACGCTGCGGTGAAAAAGTCCCTGCCTGTGTACTTCCTGAATGGGCATGAGGGCCAGGGGCCTGTTGCTGCGGTCCACCACTTCAATCAGCTCTGCAGATGATTTTCCTTTTTTTTTCTTGGTCATGATTGCCTGCTTTGGAGTCAAAAGTCAGAAATTGCCAGGCCTGGCTTAAAAAGCAAAAAAAAGCACTCAGGTATCTGCCCTGGGGATGATCTTGTGCCGGCCATGATTTTCAAAGATGTTCAATGTCCAGGCCCGGGACAGCAGACACAGGGCCTGGCTGTTTCAAATGATTGTAACAGTTTAGCCCTTTTTAAGGGCGCAGGGGACAGGCACCCCGTCACCCA
>CAZHCY010000234.1:0-4309 GCA_964531185.1 uncultured Desulfovibrionales bacterium
GATGGCTGTCCTAGCCATTTCCATAGGCTTTTTCATCGGCTTGGTGGTGGGCCTGGGCAGAATGTCCAGCAGCAATTTATTCCGCATCCCCTGCATGGGTTACATAGAATTCATCAGGGGCAACCCCCTTATTATTGTCATTTTCTGGGTCTATTTCTTTATCCCGGTCTTTTTTGACACCTTTATCAGCGTCTTCTGGAGCGCCACCATTGCTTTGACAGTGTTCACAGGGGCCTATATTGCTGAAATTGTCCGCGGAGGCATCCAGAACATTCCCAGCGGCCAGTTTGAAGCCGCCTACAGCACAGGCCTGAATTACTTTCAGACCATGCGCAGAATAATTCTTCCCCAGGCCCTGAAACAGATGATCCCGGCCATTGTGGGTCAGTTCATAGCTATTTTCAAGGACACATCCCTGGCCTTTGTCATAGGAGTCATGGAGCTCACCTATGTGGCCCAGATCCTGAACAACAGGCTCATGGTCTATCCTTTTGAAATCTACACCACCATTGCCGTGCTTTATTTCATCTGCTGCTATGCCATGAGCGTCCTGGCTGCCAGGCTTGAAAAAAGACTGACCCCGGACAAAATCAACCTGAGAATGTAGGTCCTTGATGAAAATACTCATTACCGGCGGCACCCTGGACAAGGAATACCGTCAGATTGACGGCAAGCTGGTCCTGACCAAGACCCATGTCAATGAAATCCTGCAGACCGGCAAAAGCACTGTTCAGGCAAAACTGGAAATTGTCATGCTCAAGGACAGCCTGTTCATGGATGAGCGGGACAGGCAGACCATCCTGAACAGATGTCTTGAATCTCTGGAAAAACAGATCATCATCACCCATGGCACCGACACCATGGCTGAAACCGCCGGCCTTCTGGGAGAAAGGATTAAAGATAAAACTGTTGTACTGGTGGGGGCCATGATCCCCTATACCTTCAGGGGCTCTGACGCAGTGTTCAACCTCGGCTTTGCCATGGCTGCGGTGCAGACCCTTCCTGCAGGGGTGTACATTGCCATGAACGCCAGGATCTTTCCCTGGTATGATGTCCGCAAGAACAAATCCGCTGAAACCTTTGAACCTGCCGGTCAGACAGGCTGCTAAAACTCTTCAGGTATGCCGGCTTCAGGCTGAATGGTTTAAGGCTGGTACTGCCCGGCCTCCTGGGTCAACTCCCTGGACTTGAGCTCTGATCTGGCCATTCTGCTGTACACGCTGTCCGGAAAATCTCTGATGATCCTGCCCAGGACATCCTCCCACTCCTGGTATCTGTGGTTCAGCCTGTACATTTTGGCCAGCCTGTACTGAAAGGCGGGCCAGTCCGGATCTTCTTCATCAATATAATCCTGGTATTCCAGGGCCCACACCAGAGCTTCCCTGAGTCTTCCCGTCTCTGCTGTGGCATCCATGAGCATATCCAGGCAGGTCATGATCCTGGGCAGATTCTGCTTTTCCTGCTCCATGAACAGGGCCAGGGACTCCTGGGCAAAAACATAGGTATTTTTGTAATCCTGCTCATTATAGGCGTGTCTGGCCAGAAAAAACAGGACATGAGCCTTTTGTCTGGTGGGAAAATCCGCTTCCACAGCCAGCTCTCTCCAGATGGGCAGGGCTTCTTCTCCCTGTTCCAGATTCTGCAGGGCCAAGGCCCGGGCATATCTCACCTGAAGCCGGTCATCTCTGG
Organism: uncultured Desulfovibrionales bacterium; assembly: GCA_964531185.1. Taxonomy (GTDB): domain Bacteria; phylum Desulfobacterota; class Desulfovibrionia; order Desulfovibrionales; family Desulfonatronovibrionaceae; genus CAZHCY01. The sequence goes on from CAZHCY010000234.1 coordinate 1,690, forward strand.
GGAGATCCCAGTCCCTCACCTCATCAGCCAGGCCGAGAATCTCTTCCCAGTCAGCTGTTTCCATGTATATGCTCAAAATAAGAGACAGGGCCGCCTGGTTGGATTCATTGATGGTGTCCTGTTCCAGGAAAGGCCGGGCCATGATCAGGGCCTGCTCAATATTGTCCCTGTTCCAGTATGAAGTGGCCAGGGCCAGCCTGGAGTCGTCATTCAGCTGGTCCGGATGTTCATTGAGAAAAGGATAGGACTCATAAGTATCTATGATGCCTTTATAGTCTTCTTCAGGAAACAGATCCTCAACCACCCCGGAAAAAGCCTTAAAACCGACTTCCAGAGCTCTGGGCCATAGCTCCTTGTGCTGATACATTTCATAAAACCGCTGAATGGCGTCCAAAGATTCCTGATAATCAAAATAGCCATGGGTCAGATCCCACATGGCCAGCTTAAGCAGGGCCACTGGGGCCAGAGGGCTTTCAGGGAATTCTTCGCTGATTCTTTTGTAAATGGCCCTGGGACGCATGGAAAAGGGCCGGTCAAAGTCGCTGATTTCAGGATCATCATATATGCCCTCCTCAGCCAGGCGCATGGCTGCTATAAGCCCGCCCTCTTCATCAGGATACTTGCGCACTGTTTCTTCATGGATATCTTTGGCTGCCTGCTTTTTGCCCTCTCGAAGATAAATATCCCCTATTCTGGCCATGGCCACAGCCACCTGATCCCCTTGGGGCCGCAGATTGATGTAATGCAGAAACCGCTGTCTGGCCTGATCCAGTTTATCATTGCGGTACATGATGTATCCAGCCAGATTGAGATAATCCGGATCATCTATATGGTACCTGGGCCATCTGGTCTCAATGAAGTTCAATATATCCAGGGCCTGGGCAGGGTAATCCAGTTCACTCAGAGCCCGGGCCAGTCTCAGGGCAGCCGGCTTGACCAGGTCATCCTCAGGATACTTTTGCACAATACTTTCATAGGCATCAGCAGCCTGCTGATACTGACCCTTTTTTTCATAATAGTCCCCCCAGTAGAAATAGGTGGAGGGTACAGAGGAATGATCCGGATAATCATCCCTGAGCAGGTTGAAGTATCCCCTGGCTTCAGGTTCATTGCCCACCTGAAGATGCACATACCCCAGATTGAGCAGAATCTCAGGCACCCTGCTTGATTCGGGATCATAATGCATGGCTCTTTCAAAGGGGGTGATAATCTCTGGAAAATTATTTCCAAGGTCTCCCCGAAGGTGCTGAAAATTGGCTTCTGCATAGGCATAAAGCACATCTTCAGTAAATTCCTCCGGCATGTCCGGGTCACTTCGCATCTGTTCCAGCAGGTCCATGGCCTCCCGGTACTTGGCAGAATTCATCAAAGCCCTGGCTGCCAGCAGTTTTTCTTCATAATCAGCAGAGACCTGAGCTGCCTGTTCCAGATCAGGATGATGGACTTCCTGAGCCGGCTCCTGAGTGCCTTGATTCTCTTGAGGGCTGGTCTGATCAGAAGCGCCCTGTTTCTGCTCAACTTCTGCTTCAGCCTGATTTTGTCCGGCTGCAATCCTGATTCTGTTTCCCGACGGCTCAGCCCGGGTTCCCTGCACAGGAGCATATTCAGTCTCTGCAGACTCCTCTCTGTCAACCTTGCCCCTCCACTTGTAAGAAGGCTCCTCCTGGCTCTCTTGCCTTTGCCTGATCCTCTCCTTTTGATCCCCGGGCTCAAGTACCAGGTCTTCCACCTCCTCCCTCTCAGGTTCGGCATCTTCAGCATCAGGAGCTGCAGGCTCAGGATCTTTTGGCCCGGCCTCCTGGTCAGGTTCAGTCCTTTCCTGAGACTCCCATTGAGCACCCAGAGAATCCCGAAAAATATCCACCACCAGTTTGTTTTCCGCGGGCAGGGTATAGGAGACAAAGCCGAAGGCATCTGTGCTCAGCAGGATCTCAACCCGGTCCTGATCCGGATTAACGGACTGGATCAGCCGGCTGCCGGTCAGTCTCCTGGGTTCAGGCAGGGTTTCTCCGGCCTGGATAACTGTTTCTGCAGAAAATGTCAGCTTTTGACTGTCGGTTCTTTGTACTTCCAGGCCGTCCACAGCATTATCAAACTCAAAAATCACCCTTTCATGATCCTGATGTCTGGCCCACTCAAACTCCATGGCCTGACCCCAGGCCGCAGTCATAAGAACCACCAGCCCCAGCAGGGACAGAATAAATGCTTGTTTATGGACCATATAAATCAGGACCCCGGATCTTCCAGCTCATGATGAGCAGTATTCATGGCAGTTAAGCCATTTTTCAGGCAAACAGAGGGCTGCAGGGCTTTTCCCAGGCTGCTTCCCGGCAGGCTTGAGCTTATCTGCCAGACTGTGCCGGCCGCTGGATGCGTGCACTGCACTGGTGCTGATGTTTAAACACGCAGTTGGTCAACTCCTCAGCCTTTCATGCAAATATCAGGCTAAAATACTCAGGTTCAGCTTAAAACTCTTCAGAATCAATTGATCCGTTTACCAGAAAAAAGAAAAAAGGTAACAGTTTAGCCCTTTTTATGGAAAGCAGGGGACAGGCATCCCAGCGATTGTTTTCTGGTTGATGTGAGAAACAGGCTTAGAAAAAAACCAGCGCTGGGAGAG
>CAZHCY010000235.1:0-4306 GCA_964531185.1 uncultured Desulfovibrionales bacterium
GTAACAGTTCAGCCCTTTGCATGAGGCACGGCTTCCTGCCCGGAGGCGGCGCCCGAAGGGAGACCGGCTCTCCCGGCGCTTGTTTTTTTTGAGTCTGTGTTTGCTCAACCAAAAAACAGGCGCTGGGGTGCCTTGCTTTCCTTAAAAAGGGCTTGACTGTTATCTTTTATACAATTTTACGCAGTCGCGTCACAAATGGCCCGAGCTGAACCCGGGCCATTTGCTTTTGCGCACCTGTTCATTTTTATTATTTCAACAGGCAGTTAATATGTATAACATTTCAAATTGGGACTGGGAGACAGGCAAAAAGGTTGTTGTGGACTCTCTTAACTGCCCTCTTCTCTTTGTATGGAGAGAAGAACCCCAGGTCAGTCCGGACGGGGAAAAATTCGCCACAATAATTAATGCCGGAGACTACCAGTTCAGTGTCTGTGAAAATGCTGCAAACTGGGAGCATTCCTATGAAAAAGTCTGGGGACTGGCCTATGCTCCGGATGGTCGTCTGACAGCCCTGGTCATGATTGACGGCCTGTGGACTGTCTGTGTTGACGGACAGCCCTGGAACAGTCATTTTGACTATGTCTGGGATACCAGATTCAGCCAGCAGGGGGGGACCATTGCTGCGGCTGTTCAGAAAGATATGGGCTACGGCATGTGCGTAAATGACGTTACCTGGCCCAAACTGTACGCCAATGCCGGTCAGTTTGCTCTAAGTCCCTGTGGCAGCTACAGCTGTGCAGTGGTCCAGACCAAACCCCTGGGGCAGGCTGACATCAATATGTTTCAACAGGGCTGTTACAGCATAGCTGTAAATGGCCGGGCCTGGCCTCTGGATTTTGTCAGCGCATGGACACCTGTTTTTCATCCCCACAAAGCCAGTGTAGCTGCTCAATGCAGAACATCCATTCATGAGTATACAATCGCTGTGGATGGTCAGGTCTGGCCCAAAACATTTTCCAGTGTGTGGAGGCCCGCATTCAACCCCCTGAATGCCTCGGTTATGGCCCCGGTTCGTCAGGGTAAATACTGGGCCCTGGCCATGGACGGTGAAATTGTATTCAATCCCGGTTTTTTCCAGATATGGCATCTCACTTTTTCCCCCCTGGGCAATAACTGGGCTGTTGTTGCCTGCCCGGAGTTCGGCAGATGGACCGTTGCTGTAAACGGTGAACCATGGAAAGTCAGATTCTCCAGCATGGTGAGTGACCCGGTATTTTGCCCTGAAGGACGCAGAATTGCCGCTCTGGGCAAAAACAGGGACCAATGGCATATTGTTGTGGATGATCATATCTGGCAGGACTCTTATGATATGGCCTGGCCCCCGGTGTTCAGCCATGACGGGCTGCATGTTGCAGCCAAGGTTGAAAAAAACGGAAAGTATTTCATTTCAGTAAACGATAATATTTACCCTCAGGAATTTGACTTTTTATGCAGCCCGGTTTTCAGCCCTGACAGCAGTAAAATTCTGCTCAAAGGCACTGTGGGGCATGAATATATCAGAATTGTTGATGATATCCAGAAATAAGGCAGCAGTTCAGCCGTCTGCATGTGAACCAGGACCGGCTCTTTCAGCCCTGTTTCTGTCAGATGGGTTTACTGCTTCCAGAATACAGGGGCTGTCCCCTTTTGCATTTAAAAAAAGAGCAGCAGTAACAGTTCAGCTCTTTTTAAGGAAAACAAGGCATCCCAGGGCTTTTTTTTGGTTGATGTAAACAAAGATTTGGAAAAACTGGCTCTGGGAGAGCCAGTCCCTGTGCCTCATGCAAATGGCTGAACTGTTACAAGCAGCGCCAACTCATAAACTCAGCAAATATCCCCCTTGTTAAACCGAAAAAACCTTTGATTTACCAGCAGGCAGATCATTATGCATCAATTATATGAAATACTAACCGGCCCTCTGGCCTGGATAGCCTGGACTGTTTTCATAGCCGGCTGCCTTGTGCGAACTGCTGTGATGGTATTCAGCACTGCTGATCAGGATCATGTGGTCATCAACTATTTCAACTTGAAATATGCCTTGAGATCCATTGCCGCCTGGAGCATACCGTTCTTTCCCAGAAATTCCAGACTTCATCCGTGGATGACCGTGGTATCCTTTTCCTTCCATATTTGCGTTATCCTGGTGCCTTTGTTTGCTCTGGGGCATGTGGTCCTCTGGGAGGAATTCTTTGGAATATCCCTGCCGGCCCTTCCAGATGCAGTCACAGATGTCATGACCATTATTGTCCTGGCCTGTCTGCTTTTTTTCCTGGTGCGCAGGCTCAGCAGGCCAGAGGTCAGGTTTGTTTCAGGATTTATGGATTATGCCCTTCTTCTGCTCATAGCCGCCCCTTTCGCCACTGGATACGCAGCCTATCACGGCTGGTTCAATCCCGACTTCATGCTTATCCTTCATATACTGAGCGCTGAAATCCTTCTGGTGAGCATTCCTTTCACAAGGCTGATCCATATGGTATTCGCCCCTTTTACAAGAGCCTACACAGCTTCGGAATTTGGAGCAGTCCGTCATTCCAGAGACTGGTAACCTTTTTTAATCCTGAAACAATAATTTCCAGCCATGAAAAAAAGAACCACCAACGATGAGGGGCTGCTCCAGGGAGCAGCAAAACTGACCAGAGAGGACATTCAGAAAGCAGTAAAGCAGGTTTTTTACAAAGAAGCCGGACCAAGGCTCAAGGCCTACAGTCAGACATGCGTCAGATGCGGGCTCTGCGCCCGGGCATGCCACTACTATCTTTCCATGGACAATGATCCGACCTTCAGCCCGGTGGGCAAAATCAGGCAGACTGTATGGGAACTGCTCACACCCGGCAAAGAGATTACCCCTGAGTTTATTGTCAATGCCGCCCTCATAGCCTACACTGAATGCAATCTCTGCCGCAGATGTTCCATGTACTGCCCTTTCGGCATTGACATTGCCTACCAGATAACCCTGGTAAGACGGCTGTGCCATTTACTGGGGGTTACTCCCCATTATATCCAGGATACGGCCCACAGCCATTCTGCTACCATGAATCAGATGTGGGTCAAGGAAGATGAGTGGATAGACAGTCTGCAGTGGCAGGAGGAAGAAGCCAGGGATGAACTGCCCATGCTGCGCATTCCCATTGAAAAGGACGGTGCTGAAGTATTTTATTCTGTTATCGGCCCTGAACCCAAGTTCAGATCCCAGCTGATTTATCAGGCAGCCGTAATCATGAATGTGGCCAGAGTGGACTGGACCATGCCGTCGACGCCCGGATGGGACAACAGCGATATGGCCATGTATGTAGGGGATTACGAGCTCATGGGCAGGCTCAAGAAACTGCATTTTGAAACAGCATTGCGCCTGAGGTGCAAAAAAATCGTCATGGGCGAGTGCGGACACGCCTTCAGATCTGTCTATGATACTGGATCAAGATGGCTTGGCTGGAAAGAACCTCCCATTCCCATCATTCACGCTGTACAGTTTTACTGGGAATTATTTACCTCGGGCAAAATTAAAGTTGCGGAAAAATTCAAACAGCCGGTAACTTTTCACGATCCGTGCAATATTGTCAGAGGCATGGGGCTGCATGAAAAAGCAAGGGACCTGGTCAGGGCATTCTGCACAGAGTTTGTTGAAATGACCCCCAACCGGGAACACAATTACTGCTGCGCTGCCGGCGGAGGTGTAATCAACTGCGGACCTCCCCACAAAAAAACCAGAGTCCTGGGCAATAAAGTCAAAGCTGAACAGCTGAAAAAAACAAAAGTTCCTGTGATCATTGCTCCATGCCATAACTGCCATGGAGGTCTTGAAGATATTATTGAACATTTTGGACTGAATATGCAGATCAAATTTCTTGGAGATATAATTTATGAATGCATGGAAAAAACCGGCATGGATTAAGCTGATTGCTGCTCTGGCCTGTATTGTGTCCGCTGCTGTTCTGCTGCCCGGTCTGACTTTGTCAGAAGAGGATGCAGTAGTGATTTTTCAGGATAACACCTTTGAACAGCGGAACAGGGGAGGAGTGCTGTTTGATCATGACGAACACTCTTTGTTTTACGACTGCGAAGTGTGTCATCATGTGTATGATGACCAGGGCAATCTTCTGGAAGGGGTATCATCCATTGATATGTTATGTTCGGATTGCCACGCCCTGAAAGACGAAGGCAGCACCCCCGGGCTGCGCAGAGCATACCATCAGCAGTGCAAAAACTGCCATATCCAAGATAAAGGGGGGCCTTTCTCATGTGCCGGATGCCATATAAATCAAAGGTAACAGGTTAGCCCTTTTTTATGGAAAGCAAGGCACCCCAGCGCTTTTTTTGGTTGATGTAA
>CAZHCY010000236.1:0-4280 GCA_964531185.1 uncultured Desulfovibrionales bacterium
TGGGTGACGGGAGAGCCAGTCCCCGTGCCTCATGCAAACGGCTAAACTGTTACCTCAGTTTCTGTTTTATTTCTGACAATGAATTCAAGGGTTGAAAAAATTCCTGTTATTTATCATCTTCTTCAGTCTCAGATCCGGCCCCCACAACCTCACTGACTTCATTGAAATTGATCATCCTGCCGTCTGACAGCCTGAGATGGGGCTGGCCATTTACATTCTGAACTCCGGAAACCCTGCCGGCCACGCTGGAATCCACCATAACAGGCTCTCCGTTTTGCCCTTCAGCAGCAATGCTCACACTGTAGTTGCCGTCAGGCGCAAGGTTTCCGCTGTAATCCTTGCCGTCCCACTTGAATTCATATTCTCCGGCCTGCCTGGCCTGCATTTCCACGGTCCTGACCATATTGCCGTCTCCGTCGAAAATATTGAAATACATTTTGGCAGCTGTATCATCCAGGCTGTAATACATGGTGGAAACACCATCTTCGGTTTTGCTTATTTCATCTCCCTCAGCCATGATTTCCTTGCCGATAAAACCCACAGCCCCCACCATATCCTGCTGGGTGTTGTTCTGGTTCATGGCCGTGACCCCCTCGGAAATATTTGTCAGCTGCTCCAGACTGGAAAACTGGGCCAGCTGGGCCACAAACTGCTTATCATCCATGGGATTCAAAGGGTCCTGGTTTTCCAGCTGGGTCATGAGCAGCTCCAGAAATTCCATTTTGCCCAGTTCACCGTGATTCTCTCCGCTGGGAATCTTTTCCTCTTCCCGCTCCCGGTCCCACTGTCCGATCATATTTGGGGCGCTGTCTGTATCTGTATACATACTCTTGACTCCTGATTATTTTCTTTTTTCCCGGCTGCCTGTAAGTATCAGGCAAAAATATCCAGGCCAGGTCCGGATGAACCTTCAGCATTCATCATAACTGCTCCATCCCTTTCCAGCCCTGAACTGCTTTCCATATTCATTCCCCTGACCCTGGCTGCATTAACTGCCTGGCGCATTCTCTCCCTGGACTCGTTGTGTTCTTCCTGTCCCTGCCAGGCCTGGCCATGGTTTTCGTGGGTCTGGGTCTGGACTTCTATTTTGCTGACCCTGAGTCCCTGCTGCTCCAGACTGGCCTTGAGCCTGGCCATGTTTTCTTGGACCACCTGGGCCACTTCGCTGCTGCTGGGCCGGATAAGGGCTCTGACCTCCTTATCCTGAACCTGAAGTATCACCCCTATCCTTCCGAGACTGGGCGGATCCAGCTGAAGAGTGAGCTGATGACGCCCATTGTTCAGCTTTTTAAACATGCCGTTCTGAATCTGTTCCAGGATCTGTCTGGAAATAAATTCCTTCTGCTGAACAGCAGCCTTCTGCCTGGCTGCTTCAGCAGACTGGGCAGCTCTGGCTTCGCCAAAAGCCTCGGCTTTGCCTTCGCCCTTATCTGAACTGCTGATCCTGTTCAGTAATGTTTCCCAGGAATTTTCCCTGGATTTGCCTTCAGTATTCTGTCCGGCTGATTCCTGTCCACCCTTGCGGGCATTATCCTGGTGGGTGTTTAACCTGTCATTCTGTGACTGGCCGCTGTTGTTTCTGGAATCATTGCCGTCCCTGGAATTACCTGCTTTGCCCTCCTGGGCTGCACCTTCAGTAAAATTCTGGATACTGGCTGATCTGGTTCGGGCCGAGGATTCCCTGGCTGATTGTTCACTTTCATTGGTGCTGTTTCTGGCCATTTTAACTATCTCAGTGAGTAAAGACCTGTTTTCGGAGGCTTTGCCTTCATTGCCGCCCTGTTTAAGCAGCTGAGCAAGATTGGATTTTATGCCGGCTTCCATGGATTCTTTTTTCAGCATATCCAGAAACTGCTTCAGATCATTTTTGCCCTGTTCCCCGCTTAGAAAAGAGGAAAATTTTTCCATTTTGGCCTGGCTGATGCCCAGGGCCTTGAAAAGGCTCTCAGCCTGAGGTCTGGTTATGGTGATTTTCTGGTCATCAGGCATGGTTGCCAGCTTACTGGCCATTTCCTGCCAGAACTTTCCCTGTCTGCCCCCTTCCAGCAGACCTACCAGCTTCTGGCTTTCCCTGCTGTTGAAACCCATGGATGTGAAAAAATCCAGCAGATTCTGCTTGTCCTGAACATCAAGATCTGCTCCGGGAAAAACCTTGTCCAGCTTCAGTTCCGCCAGAAGGTCCTTCCAGGTCAGGCCGTCCTTATCAAATTTTTCCTGCAGGGCCTTTACCTCTTCCTGACTGAAGCCGTTGCCCAGAAGCAGTTTTTTGATGTCCTTAAAGTCTTTTTCAGAAATTTCCCGGTTCAGGAAATCAAAGCCGTTGTCCTCCAGAAAAGACTGGATTTTATCAATTTCTCCTTGTTTGATATTTTTTTCATCTTCTATTTCAGACTTGCTTTCTGCGCTTACCTGTTTCTGGATAAGCTCTTTAAAGCGAACCATTCCTTCTTCAATACCCAATTCCTGCCCGAGTTCCTCCCAGGTCAGGCCATCTTCCTCAAACCTCTTTTCCAGGCTTTCTATTTTTTCCTCTGAAAAATCGTTTTTTTCAAGAACCTCCTTGACCTGGGCAAATTCATCCCTGGTCATGTCCTGGTCCAGCACGTCCTGACTGGACTGGCTGCTGGAATCTGAATGAGTCTCATAATTTTCCCTGCCGGCCTGTTCCAGTGAATTCACAGCGTCCTGGATATTATCAGTATTTTCCCGGGAGTCTGAATTCCAGTCGGAAAGACTGTGGTTTTGCTGGTCTGCGGAAGATCTGTACAAGTCTCTTTGATCCAGGAGATCCCTGAAGATGTCTTTGAAATCATTATTTAAGGCCTCAAAATCAAAGGATCTGTTCCGTCCTTTTTCCAGATAGGGCTCAAACATTGAAAAAAGCTGTGCAGTAGGCAAATTTTGCATGGCTGTACTCCTCTTGCAGAGTATATATCAATTCCTGTTCCACTTTCTGAAGACCAGGATCATGGAGGGGATAATAATGGTAAAAGACGGCCGCTTTTCAGGGCAGAATCTCAAAAGTTCTCAAGGCAGGCCTGAAGGAATGTTCCGGACCGGGTAAAAACCGGCCCGGGCTGATGGGGAAGCAAGAGGATTATTCATTAGAAAGGCAGTCCAGCAGGTCCTGAACCATGCCTATGGTCAGGGACAGGGATTTTTGCGAATAATCCTCATTCTGCCAGACAAGATGGGCGTAGCCTGTAAATGGCCTGAAACAGGGAAGAAAACCTTTCCAGAAATTTTCATCCGGGCGCATGCCCTTGCTGATCATGGCTTTCATCCTGGTCAGAAAGTCAAGGCAGCTGCGGTTCAGTTTATTATGAAGCAAGGGAAAGTCAGCAGCCAGGCTTTTGCTTTGAGCAAGCACCTCCTGCTCATGGCAGATGCCGAACAAAAATTTCCAGTAGCTCTGCCAGAATCTGCCCAGAAAGCTGGAAGCGGATAACCTTTGAACAGGACAGGTCAGATTGTACAGTCCCTTGTGTCTGGCGGTCTGAAATATATCCAGCCCTGCATAAAATTCAGGGGAGGATTTCTCCACCTGACCGGAAAGCATGGCCTCCATGAGCTGAATAACCTGCCTTGTTTTAAAAGCCCCGGCGCAGAGAGGTTCCTGTTGAATGCACTGCCAGCACCCGGAACAGCTGATATTGGAACGGACCACCAGATGACCGGGCTGATAAGGACCTGTCTCCCAGGGATTCACCGGCCCCAGGGAAAGATTAAGGGTTTTCAGCCCGGTCCAGGCTGCAAGATGCATTGGCCCGGTATCAGGAGTGATAAACAGGGACAGGCCGCTCAAAAGCCTGGCAAAACGGCCAAGCCCCAGCCTGCCGGCAAGATTGAGCGGCTTGACTGAACATTTGTCAAGGATTTCCCGGGCCAGTTTCTTTTCATTGTTCCCGCCAAGGATTATTGGTTTGTAGCCCTTTTGAATAAGTTTTTTACACAGCAGGGCAAAAAAATCCGGGCCGGGTCTTTTGAAATCCTGACTGGCCCCGATGAAAACCCCTATTCTGTCCCCTTTGCCTGCAGAACCCGGCCTGGGCCAGCTGGTTTTCCTGAGCATGGAATGAGGCACAGTGTCCAAAGCATTCAGCTCAGCCCAGTGAAACCTGTTATAACGGTTGTTGTGCACAAGGCTGGAACGGTAAAGCTGCCAGTTTCCAGCCACCCGCAGCCCGCCTTTTTTATCCAGATAGGGGCCGATAATCTTTTCAGCCTTGACCTTGCCCGCCAGCCAGGCTGCTTCCCGGCGATGACTGAGATTTATGACC
>CAZHCY010000237.1:0-4269 GCA_964531185.1 uncultured Desulfovibrionales bacterium
CGGCCATGCATGGTGCCTGGGCCTGATGACAGTGGCGGGTTTGATTATAGCTGTGGCCATCAACGGGGTGGGCATTCAGCATAAGTTCATAGCCGGAGGTTTCTCCGGTCTGAGTCTTTTTCTTTACTACATGACAGACAGCTTAAGCCCCGGAGTCTGGATGCTGCTGCTGAATATCCCGGTGTTTATAACCGCTTTATGGATGGTCAGCAGACGTTTTTTTTTCTACAGCCTCTACGGCCTTCTGGTCACAGCCTTTTTTCTGGAAACAGTCCAGCTCAGGCTGCCCATTGACGACAGCTTTCTGGCGGCCCTGACTTACGGAACTCTTCTGGGCGCAGGCATGGGGATTAGCCTCAGGTCCTTCGGATCCAGCGGAGGTCTGGACATCATCGGGGTGATCCTGTTTCAGAAGTTCAACATCCGGATAGGTCAAAGCGGCTTTTTCTTTAATCTGATCCTGTTCTTTTTTGGATTTTTGTTTATGGACGCGGATCTGGTTCTTTATTCCCTGACCAGTGTCTTTCTGACCGCCATTGTGGCTGATTATTTCATGTCCATGTTCAACCAGCGCAAAATGGTGCTGATTATTACTGAAATGCCGGAAAAGATGGTCAATCTGATTTCCAGCCGGATACAGAGAGGGTCCACCTTTTTGTATGGCCGCGGGGCTTACAGCCGGGAAAAGAAAAAGATAGTGCTGACTGTGGTCAACAATTTCCAGCTGAAAAGACTGGAGGAAATAATTTTTACCAATGATCCCAATGCCTTTGTCATAATTGAAAACACATTCAATGTTCTGGGCAAAGGGTTTTCCAGGAGGATGATCTTTTGAGATCTGCAAAGGATCTCCTGCTGGCCCTGTCTTTTCTCAGCCGGCTGGTTCCGGCTGGACATGCTGATGCCCAAACCCTGGGCAGATCCCTGACCTGGTTTGTCCCAGCCGGGCTGATAATAGGAGGGGCTGCGGTCCTGCTGCCGGCGGCCGGGCTGGGTGAGGGTTGGCCTCTGGTTCAGGCCTGGATCATGCTGGGCACTGGTTTCTGGCTTACCCGGGGGCTGCACTGGGACGGCTGGTCAGACCTCTGGGACGCATGGGGATCCGGGGTTTCCGGAGAAGGATTCTGGAAAGTCCTCAAGGACAGCCGGGTGGGTGCTTTTGGGGTCAGCGGGCTGGTCCTGGGGTTGACTGGGCAGCTGGTGCTTCTGGAGGCTGCTGCAGCTTCAGGCATGTGGAGTGCCGTGATCTGGGCCGCAGCCCTGGGCAGGATGGGGGCGGTGATGACTGCATGGCTGGGAAAGGATTTTTGCAGGCCAGGACTTGGCAGTATTTTTGTTCAGGCATCCACATGGCCCAGAATAGGCTTCAACCTGGCAGTGCTGGGAATTTTTGGTCTTTACTTTTTACCCTGGGAAACAATCATCTGCTCATTATTGTTGTGCATCCCGGGATTTCTGGGACTCAAGGGCCTGATGAAAAAGCAGCAGGGACTGAACGGGGATTTTCTGGGAGCTGCAGTGGTCTGGGGGGAAATCAGCGGCCTGGCCGGCGCGGTTTTATGTCAGCTCACCGGCTGAGATCCGGCAAAATCAGGCTGGACATGATGCCGGGCAGATGCTTATGCATCCCCGTGAATGCTTATGATTAAGTTATTTTTTCGGGCAACCGATAAGCTACTGAAGATGCGTCTGAAAAACTGTTTGTCCCGGCAAGGATGTTTTTTGCAGGGACATGGTCAGGATTTTAGTAATATTAAATAGTCCTTGAGCAAGTCTTTTTAATCAGCTATTTTTTCCAATAATTTTGAGGCTTGTGAGCAGATCAGCAAGTTCTGTTTTCAGCCGGGCCGGGTTTTCATGTAGAATTCGGTCACTTCAGGAACTGGAGTTTTTCAATAATATTCAGGGGGGAGCATGAATCTGAAGAAGAAACTTATTTTTTCCGGCATGGCAGCCACTATAATTCCCATGCTGCTGATGGTGGCCGTTTTCATATGGCAGGGGACCAAGGCTGAGCAGGTGGCCTCAAAAGAGGTTAGCAGGCTGGCTTATGAGAATAATGAAAAAATTGTGGGCGGCATTCTGGCCATGGTCACCAGCCAGCAGGAGGTGCTGGAGCAGAAAGTCAGAAGCGATCTTAATGTGGCCGGGTATGTGCTGAACAATACAGGGCGGATCAATTTTCTGCCTGAAGAGGTGGAGTGGTCTGCAACGAACCAGTTTACCGGTCAGGAAACCAGGGTGGAGCTGCCCATGATGATGACCGGAGATACCTGGCTTGGGCAGATAAGGTCCAGGGATCGCCAGGCTCCGGTGGTGGACCGGATTCAGGAAATGGTTGGCGGAACCTGCACCATATTTCAGAGAATGAACCAGGACGGAGACATGCTCAGGGTGAGCACTAATGTGGAAAAGACTGATGGAACCCGGGCTATTGGGACTTATATTCCTGCGGCCAATCCCAATGGAAAACCCAACCCGGTGCTGAAAACGGTCCTGGCTGGACAGACTTTTGTCGGCCGGGCCTATGTGGTTAATGCCTGGTACATCACTGCCTATGAACCAATTTTTGATGACCAGGACAAGGTGGTAGGCATGCTTTATGTGGGGGTGCCTGAGCAGAGTGCAGCCAGCATGAGACGTCAGATCATAGAAACCCGGGTGGGTGAGACCGGTTACGCCTTTGTTCTGGATTCTGACGGCAACTACATTATTTCGCAAGACGGAGAACGTGACGGAGAAAACATCCTGGAGGCCAGGGATGAGGAAGGTCGCTATTTTATCAAGGAAATGATAGAAAAGGCCAGAAACTTAGACAAGGGCGAATTTGCCAGCATGTCCTATCCCTGGAAAAATCCTGGTGATGAAGAAGCCCGGATGAAAACCGTCAGCTTTACCTATTTTGAACCCTGGGACTGGATCATTGGAGCCGGAACCTATGACCATGAGTTTACTCAGGGAGCGGAAGCCGTGGCCCAGGCCAATAATCAGGCCAGAACAATCATGATTATTATTCTGGTGGTCACCCTGGCCTGCATCATTCCCCTGTGGCTGTTCATGGCCGGAAGCATTACCAGGCCTCTGGCCAGGCTTATGAAATACGCCCAGACCGTGGCAGAAGGCAATCTGGATGCCAGGGCCGAGACCAACCGAAGCGATGAAATTGGACAGCTCAACCAGCATATCGAAAAGATGGTGGGCAATATGAGCGAGCAGATGAAGGAGGCCCGTCAGAAGTCTGAGCTGGCTGAACAGGAGTCCCAGAAAGCCATACAGGCCACCAAGGAAGCAGAGCAGGCCCAGCAGGAGGCTCAGGAGGCCAGAAAAAAAGGCATGCTTCAGGCGGCCAATCAGCTGGAGTCCATAGTCAACAGGTTGGGCTCAGCCTCTGAAGAACTGTCAGCCCAGGTGGAACAGTCCACCAGGGGAGCTGAAGAACAGAAGAATCGGACCATAGAAACAGCCACAGCCATGGAAGAAATGAACGCCACTGTGCTGGAAGTGGCCAAGAATGCCTCCAGTGCAGCCACAGGAGCGGACAGAGCCAAAGAAGACGCCCAAAAGGGAGCCGGCATAGTGGCTGACTCCATCAAGGCCATCAGCAGGGTCCAGGAAATGTCCATATCAGCCAAGGACAATATGGATGCCCTGGGTGAACAGGCCACCCAGATCGGGAGGATAATGAATGTTATTGACGATATTGCCGATCAGACCAACCTTCTGGCTCTGAACGCAGCCATTGAAGCTGCCCGGGCAGGCGAAGCCGGCCGGGGATTCGCTGTGGTGGCGGACGAGGTGCGCAAGCTAGCGGAAAAGACCATGAACGCCACCCAGGAAGTGAGCAAGGCCATTACTTCCATTCAGGAAGGGGCTCAGGCCAATATTGAAGGCATGGACAAGGCGGTTTCTGCTGTGCAGGAAGCCACGGATCTGGCCAACAGTTCCGGCGATGCCCTGCAGAGCATTGTATCCCTGGCCGAAGAAGTGGCGGATCAGGTCAGATCCATTGCCACGGCCACTGAGGAGCAATCTTCAGCCAGCGAAGAGGTGAACAGGAGCATTGACGATGTGAGCCGGATTTCCGATGAGACCGCAGATGTCATGAAACAGTCATCCCAGGCCATCAATGAACTGGCTGAGCAGGCTGCAGAACTGCAGAAGCTCATCAATGACCTTAAAAATATTGAGTAATGTTAAACACTTGAGAGTTAAAAGTTAAAGGTTAAAAGTTAATGGTAAAGATAAAGAAATCAGGCTGTTGAAGCTGAT
>CAZHCY010000238.1:0-4251 GCA_964531185.1 uncultured Desulfovibrionales bacterium
AATGTCAAACTTTTTTGTTGCTAAAAAATATAACTCGTAAACTCACGTTAGAATATCAAGCTCTGAAAGAGCCAGTCCCACTGCCTCATGCAAATGGCTGAACTGGAACGATTATTGAATATTTTTTATGGACCGATCACCCTTGCCGGGGAAATTTGATACTTGCCTGAGTCCTGATTTTAAATTTTCCCGGTGTTGACAGACAATTTTTGAGCAAAGGACAGAATCATGGTTGAGCCACCTCTCCTGGAATGCCGCAGGATACTGATGGATGCGCCGGTGGGTGTATTCAAGTCAACTCCCCAGGGCCGGTATATTAACGTCAACAGAGCCTTGGCCCTTATGTACGGGTATTCATCTCCTGAAGAAATGATTGAGGATGTCCAGGATATTGCTTCCCAGATATATTCCCGGCCTGAGGACAGGGACAGGTTTAAGTCCACACTGGAAACATACGGTGAAATCATCAATGACGAGTGTCTTCTGCACAGAAGAGATGGATCGGAATTCTGGGTTTCCAGAAGCGTCAGGGCTGTTCGGGATGAGCAGGGAGCAATTATCCATTATTACGGTTTTGTCACAGATATTACCAGACGCAAGTCCAGTGAGCAGGTTCTGGCTGCCAGAGAGAGGCTTTTAAGCCTGTATCAGGGAGCTGACCATATTGAAATGGCAAGGGCAACCGTGGATGAGGCCGAGAAGCTCACAGGCAGCAGCATTGGATTTATGCATTTCATTGACCTGGAAGAAAACAGAATAAACCAGCAGGCCTGGTCAACCAGCACCATGAAAGCCTGCGCTATGATGCCTGAAGCCAGACATTATTCCCTCAGCCTGGCCGGCATCTGGAAAGAATGTATTGAGCAGGGGAAGCCCATTATACACGACAGCATCAAACATAATGACCACTTCCAGAGAATGCCTGCAGGACATATCCAGGTGAATCGCCTGCTTCTGGTGCCGGTGGTCAGAGCTGGAAAGACCAGGGCTCTTCTGGGCCTGGGCAATAAGTCTGCCGGCTACAGCAGGAACGATATTCTTAAAGTGCAGTCTTTGTCTGATCTGGCCTGGGATCTGATTGAATACAGGCTTGCCCGCCAGGAGATGACCAGGCTGGAGCAATTAAAGCAGCTGCTCATGGATATGGCCACCAGGATCATCAACATCCCCCTGGAACAGGTGGATCAGGCGATTAATGAAATGCTGGCCCAGGTTGGGGAGTTTACAGGAGTGGACAGGACCTATATTTTTTAACACTCTCCCGGGAAGGAGATCACCAGCAATACTTATGAATGGTGCGCTCCGGGCATTAAATCCCAGATTCGCGATCTGCAGGGTATTTATCTGTCTGAGGTTCCCTGGACCAGGGAAATGCTGGATGCCAAAAGGGCTGTAAATATTCCGGATGTCCCGGCCCTGCCTGATGATCATGAACTGCGCAGGATACTGGACCCCCAGAACATTAAATCAATCCTGTTTCTGCCTTTGCATCATGAGGGGAATGACATCGGATTTGTCGGTCTTGACTCTGTCAGGGCCAGGTTTGATTTCGGGTCAGCCGAGACTGAACTGCTGAAGGTGCTGGCTGAAATACTGGTGAATATCATGCTCAGAAAGAGCAGGGAAGAGGCGGTAAACCGGACCAGGAAGCAGCTTGAGGCCAGTGAAGAGCGTTACCGAAGGCTCTATGAAACCATGTCCCAGGGGGTTGTCTATCAGGATGGCAATAGGGCCGTAACTTCAGCCAACCCGGCTGCCTGCAGAATTCTGGGCTTGTCTGAAAAGACCCTGAAAGGCAAATCCTGTGCTGACTTCAACTGGCAATTAATTGACGAACACGGCCGGCCGGTGCCTGATGAAGAGCACCCTGTGGCTCTGGCTCTGAAGACCGGGAAAAAAACCGGACCGGTTATCCGGGGCCTGGTTTTAGCCCAATCCAGACCACCGGTCTGGTTGTCAGTTACTGCTATTCCTCTGTTCAGTCCTGAAAGTGCGGCTCCGGTCAAGGCCTATGCCATTTTTGAAGATATTACCCAGGAAAAAACAGCCAGAGAAAAAGCAGACCTGTCCCATAAGCGGCTGGTGACAGTGCTGGACAGCATCAACGCGGTTATTTACGTGGCTGACATGCAGACCCACGAGATACTTTTCCTGAATAAGGCCGCCCGGGATGATATGGGGGACGCCTCAGGCAAAAAATGCTGGCAGATGATTCAGGCTGGCCAAAAAGGTCCCTGTCCTTTCTGCACCAACCATAAACTGGTGGATCAGGACGGCAACCCCACTGGAGTCTACAGATGGGAGTTTCAGAATTCCCGGACAGGCCGGTGGTATGACTGTCATGATCTGGCCATCAAATGGGTGGATGGCCGGGTGGTCAGGCTGGAAAGTGCCATTGACATTACTGACCGAAAAGAGGCTGAAAGGGTGTTGAAAGAACAGCATCGCCTGCTGGAGGGAATCCTGGACAATATCCCGGATATTATGAGCGTCAAGAGCCCGGACATGTCGGTGGTCCTTTATAACCAGGCAGGTTATGATTTTCTGGATAAACAACCAGAGGATATCCAAGGAAAAAAATGTTTTCAGGTCATAGATAGAGATTCCCCCTGTTTACAGTGCGCCACCCAGGAAGCATTGAAAACCAGGAACAAAGCTACAGTTGAAAAGTATCTTCCAGAACTAAACAGGCATCTCAATTGCCGGGCCAAACCCATACTGGATGAACAGGGCCAGGTGGAATATATTGTGGAACTCATCCGGGACATTACTGACCGCAAAAAGAATGAAGAGCGAATCCGCAGCATGAACCAGGCCCTGGAAAAGTCCAACGCGGAAAAAGACAAGTTTTTCTCCATAATCGCCCATGACCTGAAATCGCCCCTGTCCGGCATTCTGGCTTCTTCACAGGTAGTGGTCGGTGATCCTGGAAGCCTGACACGTGATGAACTTGAGTATGTGGTCAGTGAAATTCATAAGAGTGCTTCTGTGCTGATGGAACTGCTGGACGATCTTTTGCAGTGGTCAAGAGTGAGCCGGGGCAGCATAGAATATCTCCCAAAGGTGCTTGATCTGGCTCAGGTTATGGAAAGCAGCCTTAAACCGCTGAAGAATATGGCCCGGAAAAAAGGCATTGATCTGCAGATCCATGTTCCTGCCGGGCAGGAGATAAGAGCGGACCGCTTCATGGTTTCTACCATCATTAGAAATCTGGTCAGCAATGCAGTCAAGTTTACTTGTCAGGGAGGAAAGGTCCGGATTGCAGCCAAACAGTCGAACCCCATGGTCAGTATCCGGGTGGCGGATACAGGGGTGGGCATGGATAGAGAGCTTGCAGACAAACTGTTTTCCATGGACAGGGGCAAGTCCAGAATCGGTACTGAAGGAGAAAAAGGAACCGGCCTGGGCCTTGTCATCTGCCGCGAGTTTGTTGAGAGACATGGAGGAGAGATTATGGTGGACAGCAGACCGGGCCAGGGTACAGTGGTGGAAGTTACTTTGCCGGCTGCTGATTCAGCCATGATGGATGAGAGTTTATAAGTGGCAGCAGTGGTTCTTAGGGCTGCCTACAAATATCTGAAAATGCAACAGTTAAGCCATTTGCATGAGGCAGGGCTTCCTGCCCGGAGGCATGCAGCCCGCATGGGGACTGGCTCTCCCGGAGCTTGTTTTTCCAGGTCTTTGTTTGCATCAACCAGAAAACAGGCGCTGGGGTGCCCTGCTTTCCTTAAAACGGGTTAGACTGTTACCTGAAAATTTTTATCCAGCCTGATGTTTTGGTTGACAAACCATGTTTATGAATGTACCTAATCTCCCTTTGCCTGTGTGGGCCGTTAACTCAGCCGGTAGAGTATCTGCCTTTTAAGCAGAGAGTCGCAGGTTCGATCCCTGCACGGCCCACCACCCAATCCTGCGGGGTTCTGCTGTTTGCAGTTGGTTTCTGAGGCTTTTCTGCAAGAATCCTGGTCAGGATAAGCCCTTCATAAAGTTTCATTTATAAAATGCGTCCCCATCGTCTAGTGGCCCAGGACGCCGGCCTCTCACGCCGGAAACAGGGGTTCAAACCCCCTTGGGGACGCCAATGATTTCAATGGGTTAGCAAAACCTTCATTTTCCAGGATACCTCTGGAAACGGTTTTGGAAACGGTTTTTGCTAAACGTCTCACATATTAAGCCACCTGGGAATTCTTTTTCGGGTGGCTTTTCATTTCAGTGACTTTTCCTCTGCCGCTAAAATCATCCAGATGAGTG
>CAZHCY010000239.1:0-4236 GCA_964531185.1 uncultured Desulfovibrionales bacterium
AGCTGATAATGATGCCGACATTCAGGATTCCGGAAATTGTCAGTAAATACAAGACATTGATAGAGAATTTTTGACTGTCAAGATCCATAATGATCCCTAAAAAAACAAACCAGGCAACAGTTCAGCCATTTGAACGTGGCAGAGGGACCGGCTCTCCCAGTGCTTGTTTTTTTGCAACAGTTTAGCCGTTTACATCAACCAGAAAAACAAGCGCTGGGGTGCCTTGCTTTCCTTAAAAAGGGCTAAACTGTTACCAAATCAGTGATCCCGGACAGGAGATAAAGACATGCTCAAGGATTTTCCTGAAACAGGCTCATCAGTTCAAAACAAGGCATCAGGGGAAAAACAGCCGTCTCATCCGGGGAAAAAACTGGTCTGCAGCGCCTGCAGGACCTTTATCACCACTGAAGACCAGGCCATAAGCGTAAACAACTTTCACAGGCATGTATTTGTCAATCCGCAAGGGCTGATCTTTGAAGTCAGATGCTTTGGCCGGGCTGACAATCTGACAGGCCTGGGTCCGTTTATCAGCCGGTTTACCTGGTTTCCAGGTTATGACTGGCAGGCAGTAATCTGTTCAGTCTGCCATACCCATCTGGGCTGGCTGTACACCTCCTCGGAAAAA
Source organism: uncultured Desulfovibrionales bacterium (assembly GCA_964531185.1). Classification (GTDB taxonomy): domain Bacteria; phylum Desulfobacterota; class Desulfovibrionia; order Desulfovibrionales; family Desulfonatronovibrionaceae; genus CAZHCY01. Next base: position 626 of record CAZHCY010000239.1, read on the forward strand.
AATATGTTTCTGGGCCTCATAGCTGAAAAAATCATTCCGGCCGGACAGGATTAGATTCAGCAAGCATCAGGGGATCAACAGGCTGACCCAGAATATACATGCCCAGATGCAGGTGCGGACCTGTGGACCGGCCTGTGGACCCCACCAGGCCCAGAATCTGTCCGTTCTCCACCTGGTCCTCTTCAGAAACCATGATCTTGCTCAAGTGCATGTACAGGGTCAAAAGCCCAAAACCATGATCAATAATCACTGTTCTGCCTCCAAAATAAAAATTTCCAGTCAAAACCACCCTGCCCCTGTTCATGGCCTTGACAGGAGTTCCCTGAGCCCCCCGAAGATCAACACCTCTATGGGGCGACCTGGGCTGGTCATTGAGAAATCTGCGCACCCCGAATCTGGAACTGATGCTGCCGGGTCCCGGCCTGGTAAAATCTTCCTCCCATAGCCGCCTGGCACTGAAAGTATTCAGGGCATTTACAGTCATGTCTCTTTCCCTGATGATCCTGTCCAGGGTCTCCTGAGGCGGATCAACCATGGATTCCGGCAGAGTCAGCCTCTGTTCGGGAAAATCCTTTTTGCTGATAAGCAAAGTTTTTTTATCCCTTTGCAGCTGCCCCTGATGCTCAGTCTTGACCTGCAAAGATACCGGTCCCTGATTTTTCAGCCCGGTTCCCAGCAGTATGGAGGTGCTGCCTGGAAAATCAACCGGAAACTCATAATCATTGTCCAGCCAGACCACTGTCAGTTTCTGAGCCTTACTCTCACTGCCGACCTGAATATAAAAAGGTTCACCCTGCCCCACAGCCTCAGGAACTTCCAGCTCCAGAGAAAAAACAGTTAATGGGGTTCCAAAAAAAAGCAGGCTGATGAAGATCAAAACACGCATATTGTTTCATCCTTGGCCCGAATATTTCAAAAGGCAAAAAAATTGTAACAGTTTAGCCCTTTGCATGAGGCAAGGCTTCCTGCACGGTTTTCAGCCTGCCCCAGTCCCTGCCCTGGTTTTCCTGAGCAATACCGTCAATCTTTTACTTTCTGCTCATTAAGGGACAGAACATAGCTGTTCACCCCTTCCAGGGACCAGTAAGCAGCAGAAAGACTGTCAATAGTATTGGCGGCCAGACACAGCCCCAGTCCCTGAAAGTTATTGACCCGCATGGACTGCAGATGCCCGGGTTTGAGATACATATCCAAAGCCCCTCTGGGCCCTGCATATTCCAGGGCAATCTGAAATGCACTGCTTTGGGTCCTGAATCTGACCGTTACCGGTGATTTCAAGCCTGCCCTGCGAATGGTATGCAGGGAATATAAGAAAATTTCTTCGGTGGCCAGCTGCAGACGGCGGCACTGCTCATCAGTGAAATTGATCTGACAGCACAGGGCATTCAAACCCGCATTGACCACGGATATCATCTGCGGTTCAGGACTTACAGTAACTCGAACCAGTTCGATCAAGGATCATCTCCCCGGGGTATGTGGACATGGGTCCGGCACCTTGTGATAATTTTTATTCAAACCCAGCGGCAAAGCCTTTGCCGGGCAAACATGACCCGGCTCTGTGAACAGCCCGGTTTATACGCCTGGGAATGTTGTCTGCATATCCAGGGGGTCATTTCCCAATGAGGCAGATGGAGAGCTTATTCCACTGATCCTGAACCACCCAGTCCCATTTTTCTCTGAACAATTTGTCGCTCTGATAAAGATCTCCGCTTTTCTGCCTGTCCAGAAACTTGCTCAACTGACCTGGCCCGCCGTTATACATGGCATAAAGCACCCCGGCCTGGACATCAGCCTCCCAGTTTCTGTCTGGATTTTTTCTGATCCTGGGCAACAGATACCTGTTGAAATAAAGATCAAGTATCCCGCATCCTGTGGCAGCGTTATAGGTAATGTCCCAGCGCAGTTTTTCCTGATCATATATCCCTCTCCATACCCGCTCATTGATCTGCATGATGCCCACAGAGGTGTTGTTGTAGGATCTGATATAGACGGGTTGCCCATCTTTAATTATAAACTGTCTGAAGCAGCTTTCCTGCCAGGCTGTAGCCAGTACTGCCTGTCTGAACATTGCATGAAATCTGCCCGGCATATCAGTATTTTCAAGAATATCTTCAGCCTGTTTTTTGATCAGATCTGTTGTTTTCTGCACATAGCTTTCAAATTCATCCCGGGAAAAAATCCATTTCCCGGCCGCTTCCAGGCGGGGATCCTCAGAAGCCACTGCAGCAAGGGGTCCAGACCAGAGAAAATTTCCAACCAGGGCCATTAATAATGAGGAACCCTTGGATTTTTTTTGCGGTTTTTCATCGATCCCCAGCATCTTGCGCAGATCCGGCCTGACTTCCGGGGAGTATTCAAGCTTAACTTCTCCTGAAGAAATGAGCCTGGCCAGCCTGATTAAGCCCTGCCTGCTGATGTCCAGGCCCAGGGTGGGACCCAGCTCATCCAGGGCTTTCAGGGTGTCTCCGGCACTGAAAAAAGCCATATACCCAAGCAGGGAACGATTATCATCCTTAAGCAAATGGGAACGAAACACTGGCCTGAGCTTTTGCCAGGCCTGGACAAACTGCTTCCGGACCAGGTCTTTTTCAAAAACCTCTTTATCCAGTTCCCTGGAAAAAGCATACCGGAAGCCAAGGAGCACATCCAGCAAGGTTAATCTTTCTTCCCGGCTGAGAGGCTTGTCTGCAAGGGAGGTGAGCATGTGCACCACAAAAGCATCCCAGGTCTCCCAGGAAGCTATAAACGCCTGTTTTTGCTCTTCTGTGACTTGGGGTTCAGGCTCCTGGTCAACATGCAGCTGTTCATGCACGTCAATAAGATTTTCAATGCACAAAGCATTGTCCTGGATTTCAATTTGACCAGGGCGAAAAGTTTCCATGGCCTGCAAAACTTCCTGACGTCTGCCCTCTGCCAGTACCTCCCGGATGAACTTCTCAAGTTCCTGTCCCGGCACTCTCAGATCAATATGGATATCATCCATGTACGTCAAAACATGGTCCTGAAGCAGTTTCCAGACCAGACTGGCCAGACGGGCTTTGCTTCCGTCGGGTTTTTCCATGTGCGAGGACTTGATGTCAAAATGAAGCTCCCAGGTCTCATGGTCAAGCCTGGGCTGCATATCCATAACCAGGAAACCCTCAAAGGAAACAGGAAACAGGCAGTAATTGCCTGCCGGGCGGCCATAATTTAGAGCAATTTCCACTTTCAGCTGAAGCAGTGCTTCATCCCGGCCAAACCTGGGAGAAGAAGCTGTAATCAAACGGCACCCTTCATCTCCCTTCATCAGGGTGGTCTTCTGGTTATGCTCATTAAAATAAGCCTGAGCCACCAGGCTGTTCATGAGAGGATAATCCAGGGTCATGGGGGCCCTGACTGTCCGAATGTCCTGAGCCGCTTCCATGGATCCGGACAGCAGCAGTATCAGCAGACAGCAAACCAGGCCCCAAACTGCTGTGCACCATCTGTTTTTAAACACTGATAAAATTTCTCCTCCAGCTCCGGGCAGAGGCATTGGGCTTTTTCAGGACATGTTAAATCTTCGGCAGCTTTTCATCACATATGGTGTAAAGTTATTAGTAACAGTTTAGCCGTTTGCATGAGGCACGGGG
>CAZHCY010000240.1:0-4222 GCA_964531185.1 uncultured Desulfovibrionales bacterium
GGTAGTATAGCGGTCATTTCCCTGCTGATCCTGCCATTTTCTGGTCTGCAGGCTTCCTTCCACCAGCACCAGGCTGCCTTTGGAGATATAATTGGAGCAGAGTTCCGCCTGCTTGCCAAAGACGACTATCCGGTGCCATTCTGTTTTATCCACCTTGTTTCCGTCCCTGTCATTATAAGACTCGTCCGTGGCCATGCTGAAATTGACCACGGCTACTCCGCTGGGAGCGTAGGAAAGCTTGGGGTCCTGTCCCAGTCTGCCCACAAGAATTGCTTTATTCATGGATCCGGCCATGATACCTCCTTGGGAAAATAAGTTTCCGGGGAGCATTGCCCGTCTGGGTCCTGTTTAGCTGATAAAAACAAGATTATCAATGCCTGATCTTTTCCTCCATGCGGTCCAAAAGGTCCTCAAGTTCATAGGAAATCCGGTCGGCCTTCTGAGGATCCCGGTCAGCCAGGGAATGTTCCAGGCTGGTTTTTAAATCATGGGCCTGCCTTATGTCCTGGGCTGATTCCCGGGTAATCTGTTCAGGCAGGCTGTCCAGCCTCAGACGGTCATACAGGGCATCAATGAGCTGATGGAGGATTCTTTTGTCCGGCAGCTCAGGGCTTTGTTTTTGGTGGTCAAAGGCCAGCTCAGCCAGAGAGGACCATCTCTGCAGAACTTTTTCCGGATCATGGACTTCAGCAGTTACCCGTATCTGGACAAGCTCTCCCATTACTCTTTTTCCTCCCATCCGCTTTGAATTCTGGAGACAACTTCCTTGATATTCTCCACCTGGTCAGGCGGGCACACTCCCAGGAGGGGCTCGCCGGCCTCAACGCTTTCACTGGAGTCGAAATATACAGTATAAATGATGCCTGGAGGGCCGTCATAGGTGAGCACGGTTTCTCTTTTCATCCTGGAGATAATCAAGGCTTCCTCTCCGGGACGGATACTGACATGGCCGAGCCCTTTGGCCTTGAGTTTGAGGTCTATGGCCGATATAAAGTAGTATTTGCCTTTTTCCGGGGCCAGAAAAAGATGCAGGGCTTTTTTTAGGATTATTTCCTTGACTTCTTCCCGGGTAAGAAAATGTCTGATGGTCAGCAACGGGGTGCCGGCCTGGACAAACTGATGGTCCTGGACATCCAGGAATTTGACCACCTCGCCCTTGTCAGGAGAATAAAGGGGTTTTTTATTGCCCTCCCGGGTCAGATAGGCCAGGAGGGTCCCGGGTTTTTCCTGCCAGGTTCCGGAATGCCCCTTGACCCTGGTGCCTGGTTTGTTGACCACGAATTCAATTTTACCGCAGTGCGGGGTGGAGACGGTAATCTCGCGGTAAGGAGCCTTTTTGATTTCATCAAGGATGGAAATTATATCAATCAAAGCCTACTCCTGAATATTTTTGGATGCACAGTTCATTCCTGAAGGGGCCGGTCCAGCCACGGGCAAACAATCCGGGCTTTTCCGGCGATCCTATCTGTAATACAGGTATTCTCCGCCCATGGTCATCAGAGCCTGATGCAGATTTTCGCGTATTTCCCGGCGATCCCAGATTCCCTGGATATGACCCCTGGAAAGGGTCATGAACGCCTTATGGTAATTGGGCTGGATGTCCTGGCCGGTGGTTTCCCTGATGACACCAGGTCCGGCAAACCCGATATTGGCGGAACGGACAGCGAACTGATAAGGGGAACAGCCCAGAAAACTGGCTACCGGACCGGCATATGAGTTGGTGTCGTACAGCACAATATACAGTCCGCCTGCTTCCAGGTATCTGCGAACAGCCAGAGTGCATCTGGGCATCTGTATTACGCCGCAGGTGCCTTCCTGGATTCTGATGCCGGCAGTCCCGTGGACATAGAAGATCAGGGGCAGATGTTTTCTTTTGGCGGTTTCAGCAGCCCGGATGATCTTTTCGCCTTCGGCCACGCCTACGCTGCCTCCTCTGAAGCGGGCCATGAGCATGGCTACCACCACCCTGACCCCCTTGATATCTGCTTCAAAGGTCATGCAGGAGCTTTTATGCCCGGTATTTTTCTTGGCCTGGTCAAGCTTTATATCAAGGCCCTGGTATTCCAGGGGATTGGAGCTTTCCAGGTGCTTGTTGAATTCTCTTATGGAACGGGCATCGAAAATGTTGAACAGGTACCACTGATATTCCATGGGAAAATGGTGCCCGCAGTTGCTGCATACCCCTGCAAAATCGCTGAACAGATCCGGGGCCCACAGGTCCAGACAGCCGAATCTGTCACTGTTGGGACAGGTGATGGTCCGGTCTTCAGCAGCCTGGGGGCTTACGTACTGACAATGTTCATCCCAGGTCATGCCGGGTTCCCAGGAGGACAGAGTGGTCAACCGGCAGGCATCCTCCTTCCTTTTCTCGCTGACCCAGGGGAGTTTCTGAAGTAAATGCGAGCCCTTGTTCATAATCCGGCCGAACACCGCGTGAACTTCACCCTGAACATCCTGAGCAAGGTGAGTGATTTTGCGGTGATGCCGTCCCAGAAACTCATAGCGCAGAAAAGCGTAAACAGCCCAGGCGGACTGGATAAGCCCGGCTGAGACTTTCTGCCAGGCCGGGGTGTTGTCCAGGAGGAATTTTTTGCTCAGGAACCTGAATTTCTGGTATCTCCGCCAGGTGAGACGTTCAGCTGATCCGGGGGAGAGACTCCAGCGCACATATATATTGGGATTGTTCAGTTTGCGCAGGGCAAAGGATCTGAAGAGCTTGAAGCCCCGGACCGAAAGGACTGCTTCGTCAGTGGCCAGGATGACTTCCTGGCGCAGCTTTTTGAAGAAGTCAAAGTGTTCTGACCTTGCGCCAAGGAGTGGTTCATCCAGAATACGGTCAATATAGCCCATGTGCAGGTTGTCTGCAGCGGTTATTTTCAGCTGCCTGGCGCAGCGCTCTACCAGTTCAGGGGTATTGGAGCCGCTCTTGTCTGATTTTCCTTCTATGGCTGCCGCTCCCTCGGGTGAAATAACCGAATAATATCCATGGGAGAGCATTATTCTGGCGTCAGCCAGCCCAATGGCTTCTGCTCCGCCGGAACCGCCTTCGGAGATGACCGAGACAATGGGTACCTGCAGGCCGGCCATGGTATAGATGTTTTTGGCGATCTGCTGGGCTGCTCCCGGGTATTCTTCCACTGGAAAGGCCCCAGGGGTGAAGATATAGGTATGAATGGGAATGTTTTCAGTTTCCGCTACTTTCATGTATTCCATGGCCTTGGCATTGCCCCAGGGTTTGACTGAGCCTCCGTTGCGGAACTCTTCACCATGGCCCTTTTCCTGGCCAATGACCATGACCGGCTGCTTGTATATCTTTTTGCCCACCCGGCGGGTGATATAAGCCCTGGCAATGATCATGGCCGGATCAATGCTGTATTCGTCCTGGCCTCCAATCTCAGTGTAGTTGTCATACACATTTTCCAGAATATCCTTGAGACTGATCCTTTGTGGATGCCTGACAATGCGCACCCTGTCCATGGGATTCAGTTCCTTTTCCTGTTTGGTTTTCAGAAAAGTGAACAGGTCCTCCAGCGAGGCCAGTTGGCGCGGGTCGCTGTCTAGTTTGCCGATGACGATTACCGCTGTGACGAGGCGGCACTCCTTGCCCTCGGATACAGGCGTCGGACCATAGGGCAAGGCGACCGCGCCCCCTTGCGTCCAAAAGCATATCGTGCCCGGGTCGACAACCACCTGGGGATCGCTGCTCAACGCCGCCTCGATAGGCGCCTCGAAATACGCCTCCTCCCCCCAGGTATGGGCCGTGCTCGTGAAGGGCAGCGCCTCGTAGAGGGCCTGGGCGGTGGGCGAGTCGTTGAGCGTGCCCGTTACCCCGGCCCCGGGCCATGAAATGCGGATGCGCATCGCGCGTACTTCCCCTGCGCGCCGTGCGGGGATGGCGCGCCCCGGCCCGGGTCGTTGGTCCACCGGGCCGCGGCGCGCCTTGCCCCCTTCGGCGATTACGTTACGGCTTGCGGGTCTACGAACCTTCGGGCGCGGCAGGCACGCGCAGGTCGAGGAACTCCTCGAGCTGTCCCGCCACAGGCGTGCCCGCGGCGGCTTCCAGGGCCTTGGCCTTGGTCGCTTGAGCGGCGTCCGTCTTGCCTTGGAGCTGCTGCACAAAGGCGTACATGGCCAGCATGACGGGGTCGTCCTCCTCCGCGGATTCCATCGCCGCCGCGGCCATCTCGCCGACCGGCCGCAGCGTTCGGCCGGTGATCCACCA
>CAZHCY010000241.1:0-4217 GCA_964531185.1 uncultured Desulfovibrionales bacterium
CCTGTTGGATTGCCAAGTGGGTGACGGGAGAGCCAGTCCCCGTGCCTCATGCAAACGGCTAAACTGTTACGAACTTGACAGTCAAAAATTCTCTGTCAACGTCTTGTATTTACTGACAATTTCCAGAATCCTGAATGTCGGCATCATTATCAGCTTCAACAGCCTGATTTCTTTATCTTTACCATTAACTTTTAACTATTAACTCTCAAGTGAGTCTGTATCGTTTACAAACCGGCAATACACCCTCATTTCAAGCTTTCAGCTTGAAACTTCTGATTTTGAGAATACTTATGATCAATTCAAAAAATCCAGGCAAAACTTTCAGGCCGTCTTTGAACCCCACCAGCAGAAGCTTCAAATACCTGGTTTTCAGTCTGGTGGCTGTTCTTGCTTGCCTCTGCAGTCCGGCCCATACCTCATGGTCGTCCATGGACAAAAACCTGGTGGTTTCCGGATCCACCACACTGCTTCCTTTGATCAAGAGGACCGCCGGGATGTATGCAGTCATGAACCCGGAAGTAAGCTTTGCTTTTCAGGCCACTGGATCCCTCATCGGCCAGGCCCAGGCCGCTTCCGGGGCAGCCAGCATGGCTGTATCTGATCTACCTCTGATTCAGGACCACCAGACTGATCCTCTGCTGGAAATACCTTTTGTCAGGCTGCCTGTATTTCTGGCTGCCAACGGCTCAGAGCAAACCAGCCTCACTTCAGCCCAGGCCAGGGGCATCTTCAATGGCCGGTATCAAAACTGGAAAGAGCTGGGCGGCCCGGATCTGCCCATAACTGTTGTGCTCAGAAGCGGTTTTTCCGAGATAATGCAGGTGGTTCAGGGCTGGCTGGGTCAAGTCCCGGACCCTCATTTCCCGGTCCGGGTTACTTCCCATGCAGAAGCCATGGAATATGTGCAAGCCAATCCAGGCGCCATAAGCGCTGTGGGTGGAATGCCCTCCGGTCCCGGGGCCGAAGTTTTATCCTTAGACAACTGCCTGCCGGCGGGAAATGATTCTTTAAACTGCTCCTATCCCCTGTTTACCGATTCCAGACTGCTGGTCAGAGAACCTGTCTCTCCTGCAACTGCTGAATTCATAACCTTTCTTCTGGCTCCGGAAGTAATGGACAGGATTTTGTCAGACACTCCCTATAAGCCATTGTCCCATGACCTGCCGGAAGAAGTAATCCAGGCCGCAGCCAGGTATGAGCCTTCTGCAGCCCGGCACAATAAGGCCTGGGAACTGTCAGCCCGTATTCTGGCAGGGATAGCTCTGTTTCTGGTGGGCATAAGGTTTATTTCCACCAGTTTGAAAAAAGTGGCCGGCAGAAAAATCAGAAAACTGTTTGCCCGCTGGTCTGAAAGCATTGGAATGGGCGCCTTGTGGGGAATTCTTTCCGGAGCTGTGGGCCAGGGCAGTTCCTCGGCAGCCTTTGTGCTCACCGGCATGGTGTCCAGCAAAATCATGGGATTGAAAAATGCCCTTTATATCCTGTCCTGGGCTGAAATCGGAACCACTTTTCTGGTTTTTCTGGCCACCTGGAATATCCACATAGCCATTCTTTATTTTCTTTCGGTTTCCGGATTTTTGTACGCCATGGACAAAAAAGGCAGAAACCAGCAGGTATTGCTGGCCATGTTCGGGCTTGGCCTGGTTTTGTTTGGTTTTGATATGATCAAGTCCGCCTCAACTGATCTGACCCAGAGCCTGTGGGTCCAGAACCTCATGGAGCTGGGTGCGGATATCCCCATTCTACTCTTCGCACTGGGCGCCCTTTTGAGAGTCCTGACCCAGTCCTCATCCACAGTTGCCCTGCTCAGCATTCCTGTGGCCCATGCCGGTATTCTGGATTTGAACCAGGTCCTTTTGACCTTTCTCGGAGCAACGGCCGGCTCAAGCATAACCGGACTGATCATGTCCGGAAATGCAGCCGGCACAGCCAGACAGGTAACCCTGGTAAAATCATCAGCTGACTTCATCAGCAGTCTGAGCCTGGTCCTGCTTCTTTTGGCCGGCAGCATCTGGTGGGACTACGGCATTGAGCAGCTCTTCAGCTTCATGGGCCAGACCATTGAAGAAAAGGCAGCCTGGGCCTTCTTGCTGGTCAAGGCAGCTCCAGGAATCACCATGTTCATTCTGTCTTCCCCCCTTAGACGTCTGGCTGAAAAAGTTTCTCCTCCAACAAGAGTGGAGTCCCTGGCCAGACTCAGGTTTGTTCAGGAAAACGCCCTGCAGGATCCAGCAACCGCCCTGCATATGACCGCCAGGGAATCCGACCGGATCATCACCAGGCTGCCGTCCTATCTTCAGCCCCTGCGTGAAGAGGAATCACACCTCCAGGTCCACGGACGGCTGGATGAACTGCATCAGGCAGCCAAAGAACTCAATCACAGCATCAATGATATTTTCACCGAATTGTTCGGCCAGGACATGAGAAGACAGGAAGCTGAACTTCTCATTCACACCCAGAATCAGCACAGGGTCCTGGAAAATCTGGAAGAACAGCTTTATGAACTGGCCTGCCTCCTGGGACAGGACATGAAAAACCAGCATATGGATAAGATCCGCCATCTGACAGTGGAAGGCCTGTATACCATATTGACAATCGCCGGTGAAACCGTTGAAAATAATGATCCTGCTGAATGGGAACTTTTACTTAATATGACTGGTGACAGAAGCGGAGTGGTGGCTGAGCTGAGAAAATCCTATCTGAGCAGGGAACAGGACATAAGCCCTGACTCCAGGTCTTTGTTTCTGCACATGACCAATATTTATCAAAGAACTGTCTGGCTGATCCACTCCTGGGCCCAGTTAAGGCTGCAGCTGCTCAAAGCTGAAGGAAGCCGTCAGAAAACAGTTAAAGCCGGGTCCGGGCCTGGTGATTAATTTTCAGTCGCCCGGCAAGCCGGTTTTGACAAAAAAATTGCCTTGTAAAGACTTTTCTGTTTTAGTATGAACGTGTCTTTATTTTAAATGTTTTTTAACTGACCCAGATATTGCCTGAAATCTCAGCTAAACATCCTGCTTCCCGGTCAGATGGGGCGGGCCTGTTTCAACTTTTTTAAACTTTTGTAACAGGCTTAGCCATTTTCATGGGGCACGGCTTCCAGCCCGGAGGCGGCGCCCGGAAGGGGACTGGCTCTCACAGGGCTTGTTTTTCCAAGTCTTTTTCTTACATAAATAAAAAACAGGCCCTCAGGTGCCTGTGCCCTGCTTTCCTTAAAAAGGCTGAACTGTTACAATTTTTTTGATATTCAATGCCATCATTAACCCTTAAGAACAAAACCTGGCAGGAAGTGCCTGGAGCCAGGCGCATAAAGATCTTTCCCTTTTTCCGCAAACCCAGTGTCATCACTTCCAATTCCTATGTTCTTCGTTTCCCTGAAGCAGTGGTGGTTGTTGATCCAGGGGCTGATCCGGTCCAGACCCGGAAAATATGCAGCCTCATAAGCCGGGAGCTTGAAACAGCCTGCATGCCTGTTTATTTATGGCTGACCCATGCCCATGTGGATCATTTTATGGCCCTGGATGCTTTTACTATAAAGTCCATACCCTTCAAAACAGCCTGTCATGAATCCGGAGCCGCTGCCCTGGAGGCTGGAGACAGGGCTGCTACTGCAGCTGATCTCTGCGGATATTCTCTGCAGCCGGTCCAGGATATAATCCGGCTGAACCAGAGCCGTCTGCCTGATGATATCAAAGCACAGCTGGATGACCCCCAGGACCTGAAAATATTTCACACCCCGGGACATACCCCGGACAGCCTGTGTTTCAAAGTGGGAAAACTTCTTCTGACCGGTGACCTTTCCTATGCAGCCTTACCAGGAATTGCCGGCATGCCCGGGTGGGACAGCAGCCTTCTCAGGGACACGGCATCATGGATGGAAAAATACTTGCAGCAAGGGCATATTGCAGCAGTTCTCCCGGGTCACGGCAGGGAAGTGCACCCTCAAGAGCTGGAGCAGATCATGAAAAAGACCAGGCAGTCCTTAAGCAGACATCCGGACATTGTCCCCCTGGACGTCCGGAGAGCCGGTCACCTGTACAATTATGCCCTGACTCTTCTTGATGAAGCCGGGACCATCCTGAGCATCATGGGAGGAAGTCTGCTCAAGGTTTCATATTATCTGGATCTGCTGGAGGAAAAAGACAAGGCCCGGCAGGCAGATCAGCTGATGCCCATGGATGAGCTGGAAACGCTGGTGGAAGATTTTCAGGCCTTCACCC
>CAZHCY010000242.1:0-4195 GCA_964531185.1 uncultured Desulfovibrionales bacterium
GGCCAAAAAATTATCATTAATGCACTATGAAATTTTGAATCGCTCAGTTTAGGGAGGATTTTCTGCAGCGTTTTTTTCAGCTGGAGGACCAGGATGAGACTGATACTTCCGAGACCAGGCAGTATAATCTGCGGGTTTTCCGGTATACTGTTCAGACCAGACAGAAAATCCGGGACCGGCAGCTGGACCCCTTTGATGTTATGAAGGCTGAACTGCAGGAGCTTAACTCGCAGGGGATAAGACCGGTCATCATTATTGACGAGCTGCAGGCCCTGGATTTTATTTATTTCAACTCCCAGCGGGAGCTGATCAAGGAGCTGATCAATTTTTTTGTGGCCATGACCAAAGAAAGCCACTTGTGCCACGTGCTTCTGTCCAGCTCTGACGGGTATTTTATTGAAAAGCTTTACAACGACAGCAAGCTGCGCAAGACAGCCAGGCTGTTTGAAGTGGATTATCTGCCAAAAGAGGATATTGTCTACTGGCTGAACAACCTGGACAAGGAATCTAACATCAAAGATTATGTTCTGACTCCAGATCAGATCGAATATGTATGGGAGCATTTCGGGGGCAGTATCTGGGAGATTTCCACTTTGCTGGGTGATTTATTGAGCAAAGCCGGCCAAGGGAAGATTGATGACAGCGAACTGGAAAAGACGGCAGAGCGCTATATGCTCCAGGCCAGGAGTTACTTTAAGGAATATGCAGGGCTGGATGACTCAAAAAGCGCTCTTTTAAGGGAAATTCACAGGCATGTTCAGGATAAGGGATTCTTTGAAGAACTTGACCTTCGTTTGCTTCTGGAAAAAGCGCATTACCCCGGCCGGGAGGAGCTGCTGGAAGAATTGAACAGCCTGGTCCGTAATAATTTTCTGTATTATAATCCCACCATGGCCGAGTATAAGCTGCAGGGCCGGAGCATGGAGATTGGCCTTGCGCGGTATGTGCAGGAGATTTCCGGGCAGGCTGCCGGCGCCTGAAAGGCCGGAAGCTGTCCTGCAGGTCAAAGAAAGCAGGGGCAGGGCCTTCATTTATGAATCCACCGGTTCTTCTGCTTATCTTCACACTTCGCGCTTGACGCGAAGTGTGAAGATGTTCATGGAATAAGAATGTTTAGCTCTTATAAAAGAGAACCCAGGACGGAGAACGCTGAGCATGGAGTTTGAATACAAGGCAGCCACATTTGAAGGCAAGATCAGTCACGGGACCATCAGTGCTGAAGATGAAAAAGGCGCTGTGGCCCGGCTGCATGCTCAAGGGCTGATTCCTCTGGCGGTCCATTTGCCGGGGCAGCAGACAAAGAAACCGGTTAAAAAACCCAGGGTCAGGTCAGGCAGCCGGAAGAATGTTTGGTCCGCCTTGGCCTCGGTGAAGCTTAGTTTTGGCCGCAAGGTCAAGAATAAGGACCTGATCATGTTTGCCGAGAACCTGGCCACCATGCTCAAGGCAGGTATCACCCTGAACAAATGTTTGACCATTCTGGCAGATCTTGCGGAAAATAAGGCATTGGCCGGAGTAATTCATGAAGTGCACAACCAGATCAGAGGGGGCAGCAACCTTTACCAGGCTCTTCAAAAACATCCAGATGTTTTTCCTGTGGTATTTGTGAACATGGTCCGGGCCGGAGAATCAGGCGGGGTGCTGGACATAGTTCTGGAAAGGCTGGCCGGATTTCTCACTGAAATTCAGGAGCTGAAGGACTATCTGATATCTTCCATGATCTACCCTGCCATACTGGGTATGACAGCTGTGATTTCCATTCTGGTCATGCTGATAGTGGTGGTGCCCAGGTTTGCGGATATTTTTTCAGACATGGGTATTGATCTGCCCCTGGCGACCCAGATAATGCTCAGCGCCGGCAATTTTCTGCAGGCCTGGTGGTGGGCCCTGCTGGCAGGGGCAGCCAGTGCTTCAGTCCTTTTCAAATATTACGTGTCCACTCCCCGGGGCAGAGACTGGTGGGACAGGTTCAAGCTAAAGATTCCCCTGCTGGGCCCCATCCTGCTTAAGGTGGAGATTGCCAGATTTTCCAAGACCCTGGGCACCCTGCTTGGCAGCGGAGTGTCCATTCTGGCGGCCATGAATATTGTCAAGGGAGTGGTGGTGAATAATACCCTGAGGGTGTCCCTGGACGAGGTATACAATGATCTCAAACAGGGACGGATGCTTTCAGCCTCCCTGGAAAAGTACGGCGTTTTTCCCTCTCTGGCTGTGAACATGCTGGGAGTGGGTGAAGAATCGGGCAATATGCCGGAGATGCTTGAAAAGGTTGGGGATATGTATGACAAGGACCTAAAAGGGGCCATCAAATCATTTACTTCACTTTTTGAGCCCATGGTTATCCTGGTCATGGGTATGGTCATCGGAGCCATGGTGGTTTCCATGCTCCTGGCGATCTTCAGCATGAACGAGCTGGGTATATGAAGCAGGGGGAAGAAATGATGAATGCAGAATGATGAATGATGAATGGGGAAAGTATTGAGCATGGGGCATGGGGCGAAGAGAATGATGAATGAAGAATGATGAATGAGGAATGAAGAAGGCGGAGGGCGGATGGCTTAGAGCTTAGCGCATAGGGCATAGGGCGGAGGAATGAAGAAGGCAAAGGGCGGAGAGCACAGGGCAGAGGGCGGAAGTCATGAGATTGGTGTCTTTGATCCCAACCGTTAAAATTGTATGAAAAGAAAAAGAGTGCTGCAAAAGATAGTCGATGGGTCCAGGAACATACGGTTTGCTGATATGGTCAACCTGGTTGAAGGATTCGGATTTCATTTGTCCAGAGTCAAGGGGAGCCACCATATCTTTATCCATCCAGAAATCCCGGAACCAGTTAATCTGCAGGACGTCAAAGGAGATGCCAAGCCCTATCAGGTCAAGCAATTCATGAAGCTGGTAGAGAAGTATAACTTGCATTTGGAGGATGAATAATATGTCAGACTACCATATTAATATTTTTTATTCCGAAGAAGATCAGGGATACATAGCTGATATTCCCGACCTTCAAGCTTGCTCAGCTTTTGGCGAGACGCCTGAAGAGGCCCTTAGGGAAGCATTACAGGCCAAAAAGCTATGGCTGGAAGCCGCCAAGGCTGAAGGCAAGCCAATTCCTTCTCCCCGGTATCGTCCGGCTATATATGAGGTAGCCTGAGCCCGGGTGAACAAGAAAAGAAGAACTGACCCCCGAATCTCCATCATAGAGGCGCATAGGGTATAGGGCGGAGGAAGGAAGAAGGCAAAGGGCGGAGAGCACAGGGCGGAGAGCACAGGGCAGAGGGAAGAATGATTGTGAATGAGCTTTGAACCCTGAACGCGGAATGCATAGACAAGGAATGATGAGTGGTGAATGGGCAAGAAGAGGGAGAAAAACCCACGGAATGCGTGAAATGGCCCGGACGGAAACCTTGGCAGGTCAGGGATGCTTAAATGCAGAGGGATATGGAGGCAGAAGTAAATAATCAACCGTCTAATGGATTCAGTCTGCTGGAATTGTTGGTTGTCCTGCTGATCATGTCTGTGAGCATGGGGTTGTTTTTCGGCATGAACTTCAGGCAGAAGGAATCAGTGGTGGTCAGATCCTTTGCTTCAGAGCTGACCATGTTTCTGGCTGCGGCCCGGAGTCAGGCCATCCTGGACGGTCTGGACAATGCCTGTGTTTATAAAAGAGAAAAAAATGCAGTAATCCAGGAACTCAACCAGAAAGCCATGGATGTTCCGGAAGAAGTCCAGCTTGTCCGCCATGGATCTGAGGGGGATGATGCGGAAGAGTTTGTGCTGGCCCTGTTTCAGGCGGACGGTTCTCTTATTCTTGAAGATTTTGTCCTGAGCTCAGGTGATTTAAAATATTTCCCTGAGGCTGATCCTTTTATGGGCAGAGTCAGGTTTGAAATGGAGTAACTGGTCATTTGCATGAGGCACGGAGACCGGCTCTCCCAGCGCTTGATTTTTTGGTTGACGTAAGAAACAGGCTTGGAAGAAACAAGCCCTTTGGTGCCTGCCCCCTGGTTTCTTTAAAAAGGGCTAAACTGTTATGAAGACTGAAGGTTGAAGGAAAAAAATGAGAAGAAAGGGCCACGGAATACACGGAAGGGCACGGAAGGAAGAGGGCAGAAATGATGAATGAGTAAGAGAGGGAGAAAGGCCCACGGAAGGGCACGGAAGGAAGAATGGGCATGGAGCATGAGGCATGGGTAAGAAT
>CAZHCY010000243.1:0-4087 GCA_964531185.1 uncultured Desulfovibrionales bacterium
AACTCCCGACCCTTTGCACGTCAAGCAAATGCTCTCCCCCTGAGCTACGCGCCTGTTGTCTGAACAATCAATGTTCCTATCAATAATGACAGAAGGTTGTCAAGAAAATTATCTTTTCCATCAGCTTTTCCAGCATGCCGGAGTCCTGCAGAGCAGGCTTTACTCCATCACCTGACTCTGCTTGAGCCTCTGAACAAGTTTTTCCCAGTGGGATCCTTTCCAGTAAATCCTTCTGCACACTGGACAGATGGTGAAATCATGATAGTATTTTTTGGTTTTGGGCAGAAGCCTGTGCAATATCCTGCTTTTGTCCACTTTCTCAAGGGGATGGTTGCATCTGGGGCATAGCGCTGCTGATAGATCCGGTTTAAGATAAAAAAAACTCACCACTTCTTGGATCTGTCTGTCCGGGTTCTGGGTGCGGATCAAACGGCCGAACTGGACCATGGATCTTTTGAGCAGCCCCCTGTCCCTGGTCAAAACGATGCGCTCCTGCTCCCGGGCCGCTGCTGCTATGTCCTGGTCATCAAAACCAGGCTGAAAAATGGTGTCATAGCCCATTATCCTCAGCAGGGGAGCCAGCCGGGCCACATTGACATCTACTATGAATCGGATATCTTCAAAAGCATGGGGCCTGAGGATGGAGGCCTGAGTCACATCAAGGGGCGGGACCACTGCATATACACAAACCTGCTGGCCTGGCCGGGGAATATACTCGAAACCGGACTCTTCCCCGTCGGCTTCAATCCTGCCCACTTCAGTATGAGGGACTCCGGTTGATTCTATAATGTCCTTGATGGAGGCCCGGCGATCCAGGACAATTTCCATGCTGCTTCTGACCGGGAAAAATTCTGTCAGCTCCCGGTCAAAGGAAATATGCAGGTGCTCACATTTTTCAGAAACCGTCATAATATTTCCATACACCTTTCTTGCTGATTAAGCCAGGGGGCAACGGTTCCGCCCTCGGACTGGGGACCGGGATCCAGGCTGAACCAGGATTTGGCTTTCCAGGTCTTTATCTTCCCCCAGGCCCTTTAAAAACACTGTGCCGGAAAACCCTGGTTTACTTTTAAGTCAGCAGTTCAGCCTGAACCGGAATCAAAACAGCCAAAGCACAGTTTCATGGATTCATTAACAGTCAGCACCAGCACTCGACAGCAGCTGGTGGACATTACCCGGGAGGTCCAGGATTACCTGAACAGTATCCAGCCCCGGGACGGCATACTTACGGTTTACTGCCCCCACACCACTGGAGCAGTGACCATTAATGAAGGAGCTGACCCCTCTGTGATCAGGGATATCGCAGTCAACCTGGAAAAACTCATCCCCTTTCATGGCGACTATGATCATGCCGAAGGCAACAGTGACGCCCACATCAAAACCAGTCTGGTGGGGCCTTCAATAATGATCATTGTGGAACAGGGCCGGTTGATGCTGGGAACATGGCAGAAAATTTTTCTGGCTGATTTTGACGGTCCCAGAAAAAGAAAAATCTGGCTCAAATTCATCAGCGGATGAACCGGATCTGAAACCCTCGGCTGCTAAGTCAGGCAGGTCAGCCAGAAAATTCCTTTTGCCAGGATAAAAAGCTCTTTCTGGCCCGTTCTGCGTGCAGTTCTTTTCTCCTGGCCTTTTTGGCCTTTACCCCGAGCTCAGGGAAAAGCCCGAAATTAACATTGGACGGCTGAAAATTTCTGTCAGCCCTTCGCAGATGGCCAAGGAGCGCGCCCAGGGCGGTTTCTTCAGGGGGAAGGGGAAACTCCAGCCCTGCAGCCTTTGCCCCCAGAAACTTGCCCAGCCACAAACCGGTGGCCGCTGACTCCAGGTAGCCTTCAACCCCGGTTATCTGCCCTGCCAGATATATTCCCGGCCGATTTCTGAGTTCAAGGTTGTCCTGCAAAACTTTGGGGGCATTGACGTAAGTATTGCGGTGCATGCTGCCCAGACGCAGATATTCAGCGTTTTCCAGCCCGGGAATAAGGCTGAACACCCTTTTTTGTTCCGGATATTTAAGCCTGGTCTGAAAGCCCACCAGATTAAACGCGCTCTTTTCCCTGTTTTCAGCCCTCAGCTGCACCACGGCAAAAGGCTGCTTACCAGTGGCTGGATCCTTCAGCCCCACAGGTTTCAAGGGGCCGTAGGCCATGGTCATTTCTCCTCTCCCGGCCAGGGCTTCTATGGGCATGCACCCTTCAAAATGGACCTCTTTTTCAAAATCCCTGGGCTCCACCTTTTTTGCATTAATCAAAGCCTCATAAAAACGAAAATATTCATCCTCTGTCATGGCGGAGTTCAGATAATCGCAGTCTTCAGGCCTGTACCTGGAGCCCCAGAACAACCGGTCCATATTCAGGGAATCTGCATCCACAATGGGGGCAATGGCATCGTAAAAATATAGACTGTTCTCCCCCATGAACTCCAGCAGGCTCTCGGCCAGGGGCCGGCTCATAAGAGGCCCGGCTGCCAGAACAACAGCCTCAAATTCTGCAAGCTCAGGACTCTTCAGGCTGCTGATTTCCTGTCTGACCAGGGAAATCAGCTCATGCTTTTTTACTGCCCTGGTCAGAAAAAAGGAAAACCTGTTCCGGTCCACTGCCAGAGCCTTGCCTGCCGGGACCCTGGAATCCAGGGCAGCCTGCATGACCAGACTGCCCAGCCCAGCCATCTCTTCCTGAAGCAAACCAGTGCCTGTGCACTGCTCAGTGGATCTGAAGGAATTGGAGCATACCAGTTCCCCAAGCCCTGGGTTTTCATGGGCCGGGGAATACCTGTGGGGCTTCATTTCAAAAAGACATACTGCTGTATTTTGTTCAGCCAGCTGCCAGGCCGCTTCACACCCGGCTAGACCGCCGCCTATGACTGCTATTTTTTTCATATCTTTTTGCCCGTCTTGAGAGTTAAAAGTTAAAGGTAAAGATAAAGAAATCAGGCTGTTGAAGCTGACAATGATGCGGACATTCCAAATTCCGGAAATTGTCAGTAAATACAAGACGCTGATAGAGAATTTTTAACTGTCAAGTTGCCCATGTATGGAAAGGTTAGAAAAATATCCCGGACAACCCCCCTGCATCTGTCCGCCCTGATGAGCAGCAGGCAGATGGACCATTGCCTGAGCCTGCCCTGCAGGACCACCTTGGTCATAAAGATGAACCCGGGCAGGCTCAAGGGAAATTTCAGAAAAAACTTGACTGCAGAGCATACACAAACAAGAATTCTTTGCAGCCCTGAACCGTGCTGGACGCTGCAATCCAGCACAGAACACGGTTCAGGTCCAGGAGAATATATGCCTTCTGTTCTGGAAATAGACCATCTGACCACTGAATTTATTCTGGGTCAGGGCCGGGTTAAGGCCGTGGACACGGTATCTTTGAACCTTGAACAGGGCAAGAGTCTGGCATTGGTTGGTGAATCCGGATGCGGCAAGACCATGCTGGCCCTTTCTGTTCTGGGTCTGATCCCAGCGCCTCCGGCTGAAATCACCTCTGGAAGAATTATTTTCCAGGGCCGGGATCTTTTGAAGCTTTCAGAACATCAGCTCAGAAACATCAGAGGCAATGAAATATCCATGATCTTTCAGGAACCCATGACTGCTTTAAATCCTGTTTTTACCATTGGCACCCAGCTCATGGAACCCCTCATCTACCATAAAAAGCTTTCCAGCACCCAGGCCATGGAGCAGGCCGTCCAGCTCATGAAAATGGTGGGCATTCCCGGCCCTGAAAACCGTATTCATGACTATCCTCATCAATTAAGCGGCGGCATGCGGCAAAGAATCATCATTGCCATGGCCCTGGCCTGCTCTCCGGAAATAATCCTGGCTGATGAACCCACCACTGCCCTGGATGTGACCATCCAGGCCCAGATTCTGGAACTGTTCAAGAATCTTCAGCAAAAAAAGGGTACCTCCACCATACTGATCACCCATGATCTGGGCGTGGTGGCTCAAGTCTGCCATGACATGGCCGTAATGTACGCCGGCCGGATTGTGGAACATGGAAGCACTGCCCTTATTCTGGCCAGACCAGGGCATCCTTATACCCGGGGGCTCATGGCATCCCTTCCCAGGCTGGACACAGATCAGGAGCTG
>CAZHCY010000244.1:0-4053 GCA_964531185.1 uncultured Desulfovibrionales bacterium
TTAGCCGTTTGCATGAGGCACAGGGACTGGCTCTCCCAGAGCTTGTTTTTCCAGGCCTTTTTCTTATATAAATAAAAACAAGCGCTGAGGTGCCCTGCTTTCCTTAAAAAGGGCTAAACTGTTACGAGCTGTTTATCACCTAACATGCCATAACTTATTTTTCGTTTAATTACAGCCAGATAAAAACATTTTGCCTTAACATGAATCCAGGTCCCCAGGAGATATTTACAATTTTGTATGACTTCCTGTTTCAGCCTGCCAGATATTTTAACATATTTGCAAACTCAATCCAAACACAAATTCTGCCTCTTTTTCATAAGCATGGCCCCGGGGAAGCAGAACTACCCAGGGCACGAGACTGCTGCAGCAAAAAAACTTCCCGCACAGCCTGATGCAGCCCCTGAATCAGCTCTCTGGTGGTTGTAATCTTTTCACCCCCCTTTGTGCGCAGATAAAACACGTGATTTGTCTGATCATCTTGAGTGGAGCTCAGGGCGCTGAAAACATCAAAATCCATCGCGGCCATGCATCTGGTCAGCCTCCAGGTCAGACAGGGATGTCTGGGACTTGTAACCTCTACAATGCAGTAAAAGTCAGAAGAGTCATTGTCCACATGGATCCTGAAGCGGTCTCCTGACAAACCAGCTCTGGCCATGGACCGGCAGAAAGAGTCAGCTTCCAGGCTCCCCTGGAGAAGACCGGAAATATCCCTGCGGACTTCTTCCCAGGTCTCCTGGGCATACAGGGGATCCAGGGGAGGACTGACCTTGAACAGATCCACAACCAGGCCGTTATCCCAGGAAAACAGACCGGCTGAAAATATATCTATCTGATTCATGGCCAGGGCGGCCGCCACCCTGGCCAGAAGCCCGGGACAGTCCCGGGCCACCAGGACCAGGTCCCAGCAGCCCTGATCCCGGCCAGGGCACTGTCTGGTTTCCAGGACAAAGTCAGGCCTGGAGTCCCGGGCTTGAGTCTGCAGCTTTACAAATCTCTCCATCAGACTTAAATGCCTGGCAATTTCCTGAACCGGAGTCTTGAGCAGATAACGGCCGGGCATATGGCCCATGGCCTGTTCCCAGAATTCGTTGTAAGCAGCATGGGACCTGATTTTGTCCCTTACCGAGGCCATTCTGTGAACTGCGTGGTGCCCGGCCAGAATGGTATTCTGAAAAAGGTTTTCAGCCCTTGAAAACAGCCTGGCCAGCAGATTCATCTGCCAGTCATTCCAGACCGTTGGCCCGGCAGCCCGGGCATCAGCCCAGGAAAGGCAGGTCAGGAGCCTAAGTCTCTTATATCCCCCCACCTGGCGGGCAAAACCGGCCACTACCCCTTCTTCATCAATATCTCTTTTCAAAGCAGTCTTCATCATCAGGAGATGATTTCTGACCAGAAACAGCACTTCCTGAACAGTTTCCCGGTCATATTCCATTCTTTTGAGAATCCGGGCGCAGATCAGGGCTCCCTGCCTGGAATGGTTTTTCAGCCCCTTTCCGATATCGTGCAGGAGAGCGCTCAGCCGCAAAGCTTCATTGCTGCGGCAGCTGCTCAGATGCTCAGGCACCAGCGCACCAGCTTCCTCCATGGCATCAATATGATCCAGGCAATGCAGGCAGTGTTCACCCAGGGGATAGGTATGCACCCCGTCAAACTGGACAAAAAACCATTTTTCTTCCAGTTCCGGCAGAATCAGCTTTAAGATACCGGCCTGGCGCATCTGCCTGAGGATCCGGCCGGGATTAGGGGCAGACATCACGGCTTTAAAAATTTGGATCCAGGATTTTTTTATGCTTTCCCTGGTCAGGGGGGTGTCCAGGGAGGCCTTTATTTTTTTAAGCGCGCCCTGGCTGATGGTTCCGCCCTGTTTGAGCATGATCTGAAAAATTTGACTGGTATGTTCCGGCTCTGGTTCCCCATCCCGGGTAAACAGCAAAAGGGAACCGACCCTTGTCACCGGCCCCTGCTCAGGGTTCATTTCTGGATCATTCTGCCCAGGGGATATCCCGGGCCTCAGACTGACCAGCTGAGCCATCTCCCTGGCCCGGGCCGCCAGCACTTCCTGATGCCGGAACAGATCACCCAGGAACACCTCTGTGGCTTTGTGGCCGGCCTCTCCCCGGTAACCCATTTTCAGGGCCGTGTCCTGCTGCAGATCCAGGTAAAGCCGGTCGTTTTTCCGGCCTGCTGTCTGATGCAGGACCATCCTCAGCTGAAACAGGAAATCCACCGCCTTTTCCATCTCTGAATCAGGAAGCCTGGGAAAAAACCCCTGACCTGCACAGCCTGCAGGCCAATGCTTTTTGTGCTCACTATGCCCTTCAGGACCGGATCCCGGTGGTCCAAACAGTTTCTGCAGCCAGAGAACCAGATGATAATCCCGAAGTCCTCCCGGATCATTCTTAATGTCTGGTTCGGAAAAGTGTTCAGCTCCTGAAGAACATATATTCACCCCCCTGGAAGACACCAAAAAGTCCGCCAGTTGGCTTCTCAAACCGTAAATCAGCTTCTCAATCCCGGCCGCAGCCTCCATAAAATATTTTTTATCTCCGCAGATAAACCTGAGATCCAGCAGGGAAGTCAGGATCTTAAAATCCGAGCCGGCCAGATCAAGGCACTGCCTTAAGGTCCTGATGCCGTGCCCCACGGTCAGCCCCTTGTCCCACAGGGGATGAAAAAGCCCTGAGGCCAGTTCTGATTCCTGTTCCGGACTCAAACCATGGCCAAGGACCAGGACATCAATATCAGATTCCGGAAAAAGCTCTTCCCGGCCATAACCGCCTACAGCAACAACAGCTGCCCGGCTTAGAGCTTCAAGGCCCAGCTCTTTCCAGGCCTGAACAAAGTAGTGATCAATTTTAAGGGAAAGTTTTTTGGACGCGCTTCTTCCCTGCCCGGAGAGGGGAGCACCTGAGAGATTCCAGGAATCAGAGAAAAAGCGCGTTTCAAGGAGGGTCATTATGCCCGGGGGATGTGCGTTCCAGAGATGATCCGGCAGCTGAACATCCTTTGCCTGCAAAATTCTCTGGAACGCTTGTACATATTGCTATATGGCCTTGTCTCCGGTTTCGCCGGTTCTGATGCGTACGGCGTTTTCCACAGGGATGACAAATATCTTGCCGTCGCCCACCTTGCCGGTTCTGGCCACATTGACCACTGCTTCCAGGGCCTTGTCCACCAGGGAATCATCAATAATGATCTCCATCTTGACCTTGGACAGAAAATCCACCTGGTATTCAGCTCCGCGGTAGACTTCCTTGTGGCCGTGCTGTCTGCCGAAGCCTTTGACTTCTGTAAGGGTCATGCCCTTGATGCCCAGGGCAGTCAGGGCATCCTTGATTTCATCGATTTTAAACGGTCTGGTGATTATTTCCACTTTTTTCATATTGCTGTTCCTCCATCTGGGTTAAATTCACACATGCACTGAAATGCAGACCTGAAGCACTACTTGGATCCAGCTGACCTGACAAATTCAGGATAGGCTTCCATGCCGCATTCAGCCATATCCATGCCCTGATATTCCATGTCCTGATCAACCCTGATGCCCATGAC
Organism: uncultured Desulfovibrionales bacterium; assembly: GCA_964531185.1. Taxonomy (GTDB): domain Bacteria; phylum Desulfobacterota; class Desulfovibrionia; order Desulfovibrionales; family Desulfonatronovibrionaceae; genus CAZHCY01. Next base: position 3,550 of record CAZHCY010000244.1, read on the forward strand.
AGCCTTGAGTATGGCCCACACAACCAGGCTGGTGCCGAACATCCAGGCGAAAATGACTACTATCCCGGCCAGCTGAGCGCCAATGGTGGCTTCGGAATTGGACAGTAGCACTGCCAGCAGTCCCCAGACTCCCACCACGCCATGGACTGAAATCGCGCCCACAGGGTCATCGATTTTCAGCTTATCCAGTGTAACAATGGAGAACACCACTATAATTCCGCCTATGGCTCCCACGATGCAGGCCAGCAGCATGGACGGAGCGCTGGGGCCGGCAGTTATGGCCACCAGACCGGCCAAAGCACCATTGAGCCCCATGGACAGATCAGCCTTGCCGAATTTCAGCTGGGATACCAGGAGGGCCAGAACCATGCCTGAAGCAGCTGCCAGGTTTGTATTGGCAAAAACCATAGCCACTGCATTGGCTGAATCCACGTCTGACAGCTTCAGCTCTGAGCCGCCGTTGAAGCCGAACCAGCCCATCCAGAGAATAAACGTTCCCAGGGG
>CAZHCY010000245.1:0-4020 GCA_964531185.1 uncultured Desulfovibrionales bacterium
TTCAACTTCAAAAATTCAGCTCAAGTGGGTGACGGGGTGCCTGTCCCCTGCGCCTTTAAAAAGGGCTAAACTGTCACTCAAATTATAAAAAGGAGATTTGCCATGCCTATTTTTGAGTATTATTGTACGGAATGTAAAGAATTATTTGAAGAAATCCTTTCCAGTTCTGATTCCAGGACCCCGGTCTGCCCCAAATGCTTAAGCAATGAGCATGTGACAAGGCAGGTTTCCGCCGTGTGCGTGGGCAGAGGCAGCCACCAGACCGGTCAGGCTGCAGCGCCGAGTTCCTGCGCGCCTGGACCTTTTTCCTGAGCTTAACCACCAGGGCTTTGGTTCAAAGCCTGTTGCAAGCCATTGAAAGGGGGCCATTATCCTGGCCCAGTCCTGAAGTCCTGCCTGGGCTGCATGGCTGAAGGCCCCCTGAATGGCCATGCCTTATGTTCCTGCCACGTCAAAACAGTGAAATTTCATGGTGAATCCGGCTCTGCCCTGGGTGGCAGAGCGAAGATCAGTGGAAAAACCAAACATTTTATTCATGGGGGCCAGAGAAACAATGACCTTCTGATCATGGCGGTCATACATGTTGTCCACATGGCCTCCCTTGCTGCCCAGCAGACTGATGCACTCTCCCACAAATTCCATTGGAGTGGTTATTTCCACCATCATCACAGGTTCCAGCAGAAGCGGCCCTGAATCAGCCACTGCTTTTTTCAGGGCGTGAAAGGCGGCCAGTCTGAAACCGGCTTCATCTGCCCCTTCCCGGGACCCAAGGCCGGTTATTCTGACCTTGACGTCGCTTAAAGGGTAGCCCTTGAGTTCCCCGGCCTGAAGTCCGTCTTCTATACCCTGGTGCACTGCTTCCAGCCATTTGTCAGGCCACTGGTCTGGATCAGTCTCCAGAACGGTCCGGTTCCCCTGTCCTCTGGGCCTGGGTTCCAGGGTCAGACTGACAAAGCCGTAGTGAAAGGTCTCGCCCAGTTCCCTGGCAAATTCATATTCAGCACTGCTGGATCTGGAGATGGTTTCCTGATAAACAACCTGGGGATTTCCAGCCCGGAAATCTATGCTGTGCTCCCTGCGGATTCTGTGCAGGACCACATCCAGATGGAGCTCTCCCATGCCGGAGATGATGATCTGGTCAGTATCCTGGTCCCTGTGGAAAAATAATGTGGGATCCTCCTGGAGCATTCTTTCCACGGCAAAAATCAATTTTTCCTCTTCCTGGCTGTTTCTGGGTTCCAGGGCCAGGGAAATGACCGGCCTGTACTCACTGATTTTTTCCAGAAGCAGGGGCTGTTCCTCCAGACAGAGGGTGTCCCCGGTTCTGGTCTGTTTCAGGCCGGCCAGGGCCACTATCTGGCCGGCCAGGGCCTGATCTGTTTTTTCCTTGTGATTGGCATGCAGGATAAATATTCTGGCCGCCCGTTCCCTGATATTCTGGGTGGAATTGAAGACTTCCTGTCCGGGCATGAGTTTGCCGGAATAGATGCGGACAAGCACCAGCTTGCGGCCGGTTTCCATGCTCACCTTAAAGGCCAGGGCTGAAAGGGGGGCCCTGATTTCCGGAGGATAAGAAACCGGCTCCCGGGTCAGGGGGTGAATGCCTTTGATCTGGGGCACATCTGCAGGGGAAGGAAGATAATCGCACACCGCGTCCAGTACAGGCTGAATCCCCATGTTTTTCAGGGCTGATCCGCAAAGGACAGGCACTCCCCTGAGCTCAAGGGCAGCGGTTCTTATGGCTGACTTGAGGAGTTCAGGGCTGATTTCCTGGTTTTCCAGGTATTTCTCCAGAATCTGGTCATCCACTTCGGACAGGGTTTCCAGAAGGCTGTTTCTCCACTTTTCCAGAAGTTCTGCTTCCTGCTGGTCCGGCTGGGTGCTGATGATGTCCCGGCCAAAGCTGTTCCGGTCAAAGGCGAGTTTTTGGCCGGTGATGAGGTCCAGCACACCGGTGAATTCTTCTCCCTGGCCGGAAGGAACCTGCAACGGCAGGGGCACGGCCTGCAGCTTGTCCTGCATGGCCTGAAGCACTGCTTCAAAATCCGCTCCCAGGCGGTCCATCTTGTTGATAAAAGCGATTTTGGGAATATGATATCTGGTGGACTGCCTCCATACGGTTTCACTCTGGGGCTCTACTCCGCCCACAGCGCAGAAAACAGCCACCACTCCGTCCAGGACCCGCAGGGCCCGGTCCACCTCCACGGTAAAGTCCACATGGCCGGGGGTGTCAATGATATTGATTTTCTTGTCCTGCCAGGTACAGGAGGTGCAGGCCGAAGCAATGGTTATGCCCCGTTCCTGTTCTTCAGGCATGAAATCCATGGTAGCCGTGCCTTCATGGACTTCGCCCATCCTGTGAATCCTGCGGGAGTAATACAGGGCCCTTTCAGTAAAGGTGGTCTTGCCCGCGTCAATATGGGCAATGATGCCGATATTGCGGATTCTTTTAATATATCCTGAAGGCACTGCAGAAGCTGACATTTATATCTCCTTGAAATGAAGCAGCAGTTCAGCCCTGTTTAAGGAAAGCAGGGCGCCCCAGCGCCTGTTTTTTGATTGATGCCGGAAAAAGGCTTGGAAAAACAAGCTCTGGGAGAGCCGGTCCCCCTCCGGGCTGCATGCCTCCGGGCAGGAAGACGTGCCTCATGCAAACGGCTAAACTGCTGCGAAATGAATTTTTCCAAGCAGGTAGTAATCCGCATGGATCTGCGGCCAGAGCCAGAAAGTTTCCAGGCCCGGTTCAAATCCTGCAGCAGCGCCGGAAAAGGCCAGCAGGTCAGAAGGGCCGAAAAAGATATCCTAGGGTCTGGACAGGACAAGGTCAGGAGGTTCAGCTGACATTGCAAGACCCTCTGGGACTTTAAAGCCGGCAGGACCGGAAACAGTAAAGCCGACCCCGGGGTGGGACTGCAGGATGAGGTCAAAGTCCCAATCAAGCCCTGGCTCAAGCCAGATGAGGCCTTTCAGGGGCGCTTCAGGGCCAAGCCCTCTCATCTCTGCTGACTCTGGCCAGATGTCCAGAGCAGCTCTGGGCCAGGAATCAAGGGAAACGCATATCATGCCCCCCGGCACAGGCTGTTTTGAAAAATCATCAAAGGAAAAATCATCCCTGAGCAGGAAAATATTTTCAATGCCTGCCAGCTCCAGGGCGGCAAGTACCCCGGGATCCGGCTCTGAACCGGGTGTAAGGTCCATTACACAGGCCAGGCTGGATACTCCGGCAGTCACTGCCGGAATCACCGCAGCCAGCAGCCTGTTCCAGGAGCTGTAGCCAGGCGGGATATAAAAAACAAGTTCCTGCACTGGAGCTTTTTGCACCCAGGCCTTGAATCCGGATTTAAACTCAGCAGAACCCGTCTGCCGCAGGCAGGGATTTATTCTGTAAAAATCCACCAGCCAGGCAATGAGCTGTTTCATGCCGGCCCGCTTCTGTTCGCCAGTGATGTCATAGGCCCTGGCCAGGGATTGGTCCGGAACAAGGTATTTACAGGGTTCAATGCACCAGTTCAAGGCTCGGCCTCCTTGGGACATGCCGGATGGATCAGTTTAGCCTGATTTAAAGAAAGCAGGGCACTCCAGAGTCTGTTTTCGGCTGATGTAAACAAAGACTTGGAAAAACCAGGCGCTGGAAGGGCCGGACCCCCTCCGGGCGCCGCCTCCGGGCAGACGCCGTGCCTCATGCAAATGGCTGAACTGTTACAAATCAGGCTCTTTTATAAACAGCCGGTCCGGATTTCAAGTATTACCAAAGAAGGGCCGGCCTTGCAAGGTCAGGCCCGGATACCCTTGAAATAATTCTGGATCAGTTCACACTGTCTGGAACTGAGCATCCGGACTCGCAAAAAGTCAAAAAGAGTCCTTTGCATAACTTGCTGATTTTACGGGTTATCCAGTTCCGGTTGCTTAGAAGAAACAGATTCTGAAGAAACAGGCACTGGGAGAGCCGGTCCCCGTGCCTCATGCAAAGGGCTGATATGATTGACAGTTGTCAATGGGCAAAAGTTGTCTGTCTTCCTT
>CAZHCY010000246.1:0-4002 GCA_964531185.1 uncultured Desulfovibrionales bacterium
GGCGCAGGGGACAGGCACCCCGTCACCCGCTTGAGCTGAATTTTTGAAGTTGAAAGCCTGTTGGATGGCCAGGTGGGTGACGAAAGAGCCAGTCCCCGTGCCTCATGCAAACGGCTGAACTGCTACCAGCTCTCAAGTTATGTACAGGTTTGCCATAATCCTTGAGATTTGTTTTTTCCTGCCTTTTTTTAGCAGATTAATTTTTTCATAGAGGAAGATTATGTTTGGAGTTGTCAAAAAAGTCTTTGGTACTAAAAATGACCGCTATTTGAAGCGGCTGCAGCCCCTGGTTGAGCGCATCAACTCTTTGGAGAGCGAAATTCAGACCCTGGAGGATCAGGAGCTGGGGCAGCGCACCCAGGCCTGGAAAACTCAGGTGGAAAACGGGGCCCTGCTGGACGATCTGCTGCCTCATGTCTTTGCCGTGGTCAGGGAGGCTTCCAGGCGGGTACTGGGCATGCGCCACTTTGATGTCCAGCTTCTCGGCGGCATTGCCCTGCATGAAGGCCGGATAGCTGAAATGAAAACCGGTGAGGGCAAAACCCTGGTGGCCACTTTGCCGGTAGTTTTAAACGCCCTGCAGGGCAAGGGTGTGCATATTGTCACGGTCAATGATTATCTTGCCCGCAGAGATGCCGAGTGGATGGGCAGGCTGTACACCTTTCTGGGCCTTGAAGTGGGGGTCATAGTCCACGGGCTGAGCGATGAAGAGCGCAAGCAGGCTTACCATGCAGATGTCACCTATGGCACTAACAATGAATTCGGTTTTGATTATCTGCGGGACAATATGAAATTCTATCCCCATCAGCTGGTCCAGCGCCACCTGAACTATGCCATAGTGGACGAGGTGGACTCCATTCTCATTGATGAGGCCAGGACCCCTCTGATCATTTCCGGTCCGGCTGAGGATTCTTCAGCTCAGTATGCCAGAGTTAATGCCATAATACCCAGGCTTAAGCGCGATCACGACTTTACAGTGGATGAAAAGGCCAGAACCGTTACCCTGACGGATGACGGCGTGCAGAAGGTGGAAGAAATTCTGGAGGTGGACAATCTTTTTGAACCTGAAAATATTTCCCTGCAGCACCATGTGCTTCAGGGGCTTAAGGCCCATCATCTTTTTGCCCGGGACGTGGACTACATAGTCAAGGACGGCAAGGTGGTCATAGTGGATGAATTCACGGGCCGGCTCATGGAGGGCAGACGTTTCAGCGATGGTCTCCATCAGGCCCTGGAAGCCAAGGAGCATGTCAAGGTGGAAGCTGAAAACCAGACCCTGGCCTCCATTACTTTTCAGAATTATTTCCGCATGTACGACAAACTGGCCGGCATGACTGGAACTGCTGATACTGAAGCCGTGGAATTCAAAGAGATCTATGACCTGGACGTCACGGTGATTCCCCCTCATAAGCCCATGATCCGGAAAGATTTTCCTGATGTGGTCTATATGACTCAGCAGGACAAGTTCAAGGCCATAGCTGATGACATTCTAAAGCTTTATGAAAAGGGCCAGCCTGTTCTGGTGGGCACCACTTCCATTGAAAAATCCGAGATTCTTTCCAGACTTTTGAAAAAGAACAAGGTGCCCCATGAGGTGCTCAATGCCAAGCATCATGAAAAGGAAGCCCAGATAGTGGCCCATGCCGGGGAAAAGGGCAGGGTGACCCTGGCCACCAATATGGCCGGCCGAGGCACGGATATTGTTCTGGGTCCCGGGGTGCGGGAACTTGACGGCCTGCATATCCTGGGCACTGAAAGGCATGAGAGCAGGCGGATTGATAATCAGCTCCGGGGGCGTTCCGGACGCCAGGGTGATCCTGGTTCATCCAGGTTCTATCTGGCCCTGGACGATACTTTGCTCAGACTGTTCGGCTCTGAGCGCATTTCCGGGATAATGGACAGGCTGGGCATGGAACCCGGCCAGGCCATTGAAAACAAGATGATCTCCCGGGCCATTGAAAACGCCCAGACCCGGGTTGAAGCCCATAATTTTGATATCCGCAAGCAGCTTCTGGACTTTGACAATGTCATGAATCAGCCAAGAGAGGTGATTTACAGCCAGCGCCGGGAAATCATCACCTCCCAGGATATGAGGGATCTTATTGACCAGCTGGTGGAACAGCTCCTGGATGATATTTATGCTCCGGCAGGAAATGGCCGGCCCGACAGCCTTGATGAAGAAACCCGGGATATGATCAAGGCCCGGCTGGACGAGGTTTTTAATATTTCCCGGCACTTGCCCGGGGATGAAATTCCTGCCAAGAAAGAAGCCCAGGATGCCGTGTCCAGGCATCTGGACCAGCTCAGGGAAGATGCCCATGAGCATTATGAGGAGATTCTGCGTTTTTTCTTTCTGGAAAGCCTGGACCGGAACTGGAAGGAGCATCTGCTGAACATGGATCATCTCAAGCAGGGCATCGGCCTGCGCGGTTACGGACAGCGGGACCCCAAACGCGAATACAAGCGTGAAGGCTTTGAAATGTTTGAACAGACCCTGTACAGTATCAGGGAAAATACTTTAAAGGCCCTGTCCAGGCTCAGGATCCAGAAAAAGGTTGCTGAGGACGAATTCAGACACAAGGAGCAGCAGAACATCAAACTGGCTGCCCCGGCCTCCCAGGGCGGATCTGTCAGGCCGGAAACCGTTAAAAGAACCCAGCCCAAAGTAGGGCGCAATGACCCCTGTCCCTGCGGCAGTGGCAAAAAATACAAGAAGTGCTGCGGTTAGAGGTTCTGTTATGAGTCAGGATAAACGTCCCTTGGGATTCAGACTGGCCGCAGCCCGGGCCGGGCTCAGATACCAGAGCCGCCCGGATCTGGCCCTGATTGTTTCAGATCCGGCAGCAGTGTGTGCTGCCTTTTTCACCACCAATGTGTTTAAAGCCGCACCTGTTCTGGTGGCCCGTGAAAATTTTGAGGCATCGCCTGTCATCAGGGCAGTACTTGTTAATTCCGGTCAGGCCAACGCCTGTACCGGCCCTAAGGGTATAGACGACTGCCGCGCCACCCTGAACCAGCTGGCCTGGGAACTGGGAATATCCCCCAGCCAGATACTGCCTGCTTCCACAGGTGTAATCGGCCAACCATTGCCTTTGAAGCGTTTTTCAGCGCATATCCCTGAGCTGGTTAAAAATCTTGGCCGGACATCCGTGCTGGAGGCTGCCCGGGCCATTATGACCACAGACACCTTTCCCAAGACATCCGGAGCTGAAGTTCATCTGTCCACCGGCACTGCAACCTTCTGGGGCATGGCCAAAGGTTCTGGAATGATTTGTCCTGACATGGCCACCATGCTCTGCTTTGTGCTTACAGACCTGCAAATCCAGGCGGATGTTTTTCAGTCCCTGGCCCGGCAGGTAGTCAGCACCACCTTCAACGCCCTTACAGTGGACGGAGACACCAGCACCAATGACTGCCTGTTTGCCCTGGCCAATGGCGTTTCCAGGGCCTGGATCAGCAGTGCAGAAGACCAGGCCCTGGTGACTGTCGCTCTGGAAGAAGTCTGCAGCCATCTCTCTCAGCAGCTGATTCAGGACGCCGAAGGGGGAACCAAAGTCCTGCATATTCACGTCAGAGGTGCTCAGGCTCAAGAACAGGCCCGAATGGCTGCTTCTGCCGTGGCCAATTCTTTTCTGGTGAAAACAGCCATGTACGGCCAGGATCCCAACTGGGGAAGAATAGTGGCTGCCCTGGGCCGCAGCGGAGCAGAATTTGAACCTGACCAGGTCTCGGTCAGCCTGGCCGGGATCACTATTTTTGAAGCCGGCCAGCCGAAGGACATGGATCTGGACCAGGTTTTCAAGCCCCTTCTCCAGGAGCAGGATATCAGCATTGAAATTGATCTCGGCGCTGGGTGTGCCTGTTTTTCCATGCTGGCCTCAGACCTTACTGAACAGTACGTCCGGATAAATTCTCATTACCGGACTTGATTCAGGATTTTTCCCTGGCTGTAACAGTTTAGCCCTTTTTAAGGGCGCAGGGGACAGGCACCCCGTCACCCAC
>CAZHCY010000247.1:0-3975 GCA_964531185.1 uncultured Desulfovibrionales bacterium
ACCCCAGACCGGCAAAAAGACGAAAAAGGCCTGTTCTGCCCCATGGTGGAAAGCTCCCAGTACATGGTCAGGGCTGCTTTGAGAATCCCGGATTCCCGGCTCATCCGTCCCAACATTTTCCTTAAACAGGGACCGGCAGATGCTGTCTCGGAACTGCACAAACATCTCCCGCCCAAACTCTTTTCAGACCGTAAACAGCTGAATGAGGCTGTGTACCGGGCCTGGGACAGACAGATGGAATTCAGCCGGACCCTTAAAGCCAGAGGCCGGGATATCCTGTCAGAGCATCCCAGGCAGGTTCCCCTCTGGGTTGTCACCGGACGGCCCTACAACCTCTATGATGAGCGCCTGAACCTGGGCATGGGCCGGCAGCTGGCCAAGCTGGGCATTTCCGCCCTGCCCATGGATTTTCTGGACTATGACCATGTAGACCTGTCGGATTTCCCCAGAATGTACTGGGGCCTTGGAGGGAGGATTCTCAGGGTGGCCAAACTCATAGCCTCGACTCCCAACTGGTTTGGGGTGCATATGACCAATTTTTCATGCGGTCCTGATTCATTTATTGAACATTTCTACGAGTACATCCTGAAAAACAAGCCCGCCTTGATACTTGAGCTGGACGAGCACAGTGCTGTGGCCGGCATGCTGACCCGCATGGAAGCCTACCAGAATGTTGTCAAAAACATTTTCCTCTCAGGAGGAAAAATTGCCGCCTGAGGCAAAGTTCAAGCAGGGCTTGCAGACTTTTTGTTTTGCAGCGGTCCTGGATTCTCTGTCAATTTTCAACCTTAAATACCTGCAATACCAATGAACCAGAACAATTCTTTCCAGGAAAGGCTGACATCCAACGTCCGCCGCTTTGATCTTTCAGGCAAAACCCTGCTGGTGCCGGACATGGCTCCCCTGGGCTCCAGGATGCTGGCCGCCGGGTTCAGGGCTTTTGGAGTTAAAGCCAGAGTCATGGAGACCTACAAGGGGCTTGAACTGGGCAAGCAATACACTTCTGGCAAAGAGTGCTTCCCCTGTCAGGTTACCCTGGGAGACATCCTTTCTTTTCTCAAGGCGGAAAAAAACCGGCTGGGTCAGGACTTCAGCCCTGAAGATTATGTATACTTCATGCCTGAAGCCGACGGACCCTGCCGGTTCGGCATGTACAACAAACTGCACCGGCTGGTGCTGGACAAGTTTCCTGAATTTCAGGATGTATCCATAACTTATCTGTCCAGTGCGGACAGTTACCAGTCTTCCATGATTCTGCCTGCTGAAAAATCAAAACTTTTCCGAAGGCTGGCCTTTGTGGCCACCATTATTGCCGATGTACTGGACAGAACCACCTGGAGAGTCAGGCCTTATGAAAAGACCCCGGGCCAGACTGATCAGTTCATGGAAGAGGCTGCCTGTCAGATGGAACAGGCCATAGAGGCCAGCGGGGAGTCCAGAGATTTTCAGTCCCTGTACCAGCTGCTGTCTGATATTGTTTCCAGGGCCTCTAAGATCATTGATCCTGCAGTCCCCAGAAAACCTCTTATCGGCATCATCGGCGAAATTTATCTGCGCACCCATCCTGGATCCAACCAGAACATCATCCGCGAAATCGAAACCTATGGCGGTGAAGTTGTGGACGCTTCCCTGGGTGAATGGATAAATTATGTGGCCTATTCCAATCTTAGAGAAACCAGAAAGTTATGGTCCAGAGCCTGGCAGAAAAAGGACATATCCGGCATGGTCCAGGCTTCCCGCCAGTGGCTGGGAAGCAAGATTGAAATTCAGTACCAGCTCTGGCGTCAAAACCAGGCTTACCGCCAGGCTGAAAAACACCTGGACATCCAGGCAGACCACCGGATCGGTCAACTGGAAAAAAGACTGGACAACAACAGAATCTTCAACTTTGACATCGGCACTGAAGCAGCCATCAGCATTGGCGGAGCTCTGGAATATATTCATGAAAATTTTCACGGCGTGGTCAATGTCTTCCCCTTTACCTGCATGCCCAGCATAATCTGCTCCGCCATTCTCAAGCCCATGCTTCTGGACCGCAGAATACCCTTCCTTGACGCTCCTTATGACGGATCAATCCAGCCCAACCGGGACATAGCCATCAGAACGTTCATGTACCAGGCCTTTCAGAGACATTCCAGGGGCGCCCCTAAACCATGAAAAAAGCCCGCCTTGAATCAAGGCGGGCTTTGTCTGGCTGCTTTGCCTGCAGCACTGCAGAAACTGTGAGCAGGGAAATGTTTCCAGGGGTAACAGTTTGGCCATTTGCATTAGGCACCGGGACTGGCTCTCCCTGGGCTTTTTTTTTAATGTCAGTTACTTCCAGGGCTATTCTTGTTCTCCCTGGGCAGCTTCCCTTGCTCCCGGGCTGAAAAGGCCTGCACGCCTGTATCCCTTATGAAACATCCCTGAGCACCGGCCCGGGAGCGGTCAACTGAAGCAGGCCCTCATCATCCCGGCTTTCACTCCTTTACAATACAGGCAGGTACTTGCATATTTCATATTCAGTGATCTGAATCCGGTAGTTATCCCATTCAATCCTTTTGTTTTCAATAAACTTGCTGAAGATATGGTCGCCCAGGGCTTCCTTGATGACCTGGCTTGAGGCCAGTTCTTCAGTTGCTTCAAACAGGCTGCCAGGCAGACTTTTAATACCGTGTTTGCCGCGCTCTTCCACATTCATTTCAAAAATATCTTCTTCCACTGGAGCGGGAAGGTCGTAACCGGAGTCAATGCCCTTGAGTCCTGCGGCCAGCATGCTGGCAAAGGCCAGATACAGATTGCAGGCCGGATCCGGAGAACGCAGCTCCACCCTGGTGGCTGCTTCCTTGCCTGGTTTATACATGGGCACCCTCACCAGAGAAGATCTGTTTCTTCTGGCCCAGGCAACATACACAGGGGCTTCATACCCCGGCACCAGGCGCTTGTAGGAATTTACCCACTGGTTGCAGACGGCTGTAAGCTCTTTGGCATGGGTAAGCAGTCCGGCTATATAGGATTTTCCTTCAGCGCTCAGACTGTAGTCTCCCTTGGCATCAAAGAAAACATTCTTCCCGTTTTTAAACAGAGACTGATGGACATGCATGCCGCTGCCGTTTTCTCCGAACAGGGGCTTGGGCATGAAAGTGGCGTAACAACCGTGCTTTCTGGCGATTTCCTTGACCACCACCCTGTAGGTGATGGCATTGTCAGCCATTTTCAGGGCTTCCTGGTAGCGCAGGTCGATCTCATGCGGGCTGGGAGCAACTTCATGATGGCTGTACTCCACATCAATACCCATTTTTTCCAGGGCAAAGATGATGTCCCTGCGGATGTTGTTGGCCAGGTCCAGCGGAGGGGCGTCAAAATATCCGCCCACATCAAGAATCTTGGGAGCGGTTGAATCCTCAAACAGGAAAAACTCCAGCTCCGGACCCACATAATAAGTATACCCCTTTTCAGCAGCCTTGGCCAGGGCCCTTTTCAGAACATATCTGCTGTCACCCTCATAAGGGGTTCCGTCAGGATTTTTGATGTCGCAGAACATCCTGGCAACCGGCTTTTCTGTGGGCCTGAAGGAAAGAATCTGAAAGGTGCATGGATCAGGAAAGGCCACCATATCACTTTCATGGATCCTGGAAAAACCCTGAATGGAAGAACCGTCAAAACCCATGCCTTCTTCAAAGGCCCCTTCCAGCTCACTGGGAGTAATCTGGAAACTTTTGAGAGTTCCCAGAACATCCACAAACCAGAACTGAATAAAACTCACATCATGCTCTTTGACCGCCTTAATTACGTCATCAGTGTTTTTGCAGTTAAATACCGGATAGTCTGCCATATTAAACCTCCAGAATATGTTAGATGATTGGATCGATGTTCACCGTTTGCCGGCCTCTGCCGGCTCTGTCAGGTAACAGCCTGAAAGTATGAGCGGTTGTAACAGTTTAGCCGTTTGCATGAGGCACAGGGACTGGCTCTCCCAGAGCTTGTTTTTCCAGG
>CAZHCY010000248.1:0-3949 GCA_964531185.1 uncultured Desulfovibrionales bacterium
CGGCCAGGAGCTTGGAGGCAAGATGCTTGATCCGCACCCAGGGCAAAATCAGAAAAAGGTATTATTTCAATCCGCCTGACCGTTGCAGTTTTTAAACAGCCTGGCCACAATCCGGATATGTGATTTTTCCTGCTCAGCCAGGGTCATGAAGCTGCTTTTAATCCTGGCCGGATAATCTCCATCCGCCAGGCTGCGGTACATGTCATAGGCCATATTCTCCATTTCCAGGGCCAGCTCCAGCAGAAAAAGGCACCTGTCCTCTGGGGCAGTGCGGTCCGCCTCTGCCAGCCACTCATCAGTATTCAGACCGCCCTCCACTGCGTTTTCCTCCAGCCCCTGGAACACCTCTTCAAAAGCCTGGCTGAACAGATCTTTGCCCCGGCCAAAGACCACCCTGGCATGGGATTTTTCCATCTCAGCCAGCCTTTTCAGCTGAAGCTTGACTGACTCATCTTCCATCCTGTCCATTAGTCCTTCATAAAATCTAAAGGCCCCCTTTTCCAGGGCCATGGCCCTGGTCAGGACATCCTTGAGCCCGCCTGTCTTTCTGAAAATATCCTTCCGGGGATAATCAGGCAGGACATGGCCGTCATAAGCCAGAATGCCGCCTTCCAGGTTCAGGATCTCCCCGGGGAAAAAACCGCTGTCTCTGGAAAACACAGCAGCAGTCATGGATCTTTTACCGCTTCTGCAGTAAAAAACAGGGGTCTTCCCGGGATCAAGCTCACCCAGTCGCCCCTCCAGCTCATCCAGAGGAATGAGCCTGGCCCCGGGGATATGACCGTGAGTATATTCCCGGGGCTGGCGGACATCCACAAGGATGTACTCCCCTTCCCTGTGTCCGGCTCGATAATCCTTGAATTCCCGGACATTAACATTTTTGATTTCAGGGTCTTCCATGTCTGCCTCCATAAAACCATGATTTGTAACAGCTTAGCCCTTTTTATGCAAAGCAGGGGACCGGCTCTCTTAGAGCTTGTTTTTCCAAGTCTTTGTTTACATCAACCAGAAAACAAGCGCTGGGAGAGCCAGTCCCCGTGCCGCATGCAAATGTCTAAACCTTTACGATGATTTATTCACGCGCACCCTGAATATGAAACCATAAACAGGGCTGTTCTTCAACCCTTTCCAGAGCGATCCTCCTGGGGCCATTTGTCCAGCATCTTCCTGATCAGAGCTGTATCATTTACAAACAGGTAATACACCCGAGCAGAGAGCATTAGTGAATATTTTGTCTGTCCTTTTTTTGCTGTTTTTTCTTTCTTGCCTGACAGTCAAAAATTCTCTGTCAACGTCTTGTATTTACTGACAATTTCCGAAATCCTGAATGTCCGCATCATTATCAGCTTCAACAGCCTGATTTCTTTATCTTTACCTTTAACTTTTACCTCTCAAGTTTCTTGAGCTTTTGCTTAAATTCATTTTCCTGGCAAAACTTGTTGAGCTGATTGAAATAATGAGCTATAAAATCGTGATAAGCACATGAGAAAGAGAATCCATATCCATATAGGTGAGTATTACGCCAGCAGTGATCCTTCCATCATCCATACTGTACTGGGCTCCTGCGTGGCTGCCTGCCTTTTCGATCCAGGCCAGGGCATTGGAGGCATGAACCATATCCTGCTTCCAGGCCGGGCAGACCTGGACAAGTATGATGATACAGCCCGTTACGGGGTCAATGCCATGGAGTTGCTCATCAACAGGATGATGAACCTGGGCGCCCACCGCAGACGGCTCACAGCCAAGGTCTTTGGCGGGGCGCACATGATCTCCAGCATATCTCCCCAGAATGGAGTCGGGAATAAGATTGTCGCTTTTGTTCAGGAATTTCTGCGCAAAGAAAATATTCCGGTCATCAGCCAGGATGTGGGGGGGACGGATTCAAGAAAAATCTTCTGCTACACAGACACCGGTGATGTCTATTTAAAAAGAGTACGCTCTTCTTATCAGCACAAACTGGCTGAAAATGAGGCCAGGGCCGCCACAAGGCTCAAGACTGTTGTGGACAGTCCTGGTGAAGTCACTTTTTTTAATGAGTGACAGCTTTATCCAGGGGGTCAATTACCCTCCTGCAGGCCGGGGTGGAGTCATTAAGCTGCAGGGCTCAATTACCCATTCCGGTCTCCAGAACCCTCTGGAGCTCCCGCAGAAGCTGGTTGAAAGAATATGGTTTCTGCAGATAACCATAAATGCCGGGGGCGTTTTCAGGCAGGTTCTTCTGGGGGTTGAACCCGCTGGAAATTATCACCTTGACACCAGGGTCCAGTTCATAAAGCCTTTGATAGGTTTCCACTCCGTTCATTCTGGGCATGGTCAGATCCAGAATCACGCATGATATCTCTTTTTTATGTTTCTGATAGACTTCCAGGCCGTCCTGTCCGTCTACCGCAGTGAGCACCCGGTATCCGGACTCCTCCAGAAGCTCTGTGCATATCTCGCGGATCAGACTCTCATCATCCACAACCAGGATGGCCCCCTGGGCTGACAAAGCATCCAGGACCTGCTCTTCTGCCTGAGCCTGAGGCTGCATGCCGGAATCATCCAGGGAAAATGCCGGCAAAAACAGGCTGACTACAGCCCCCCTGTCCTTTCTTCTTTCAATGCTCACTCCGCCGCAATGCCTGCCGGCTATGGTCATCAGAGCAGGCATATCCAGTCCTTTGCCTGCCTGCCGGGTATAACAAAGGGGATTGAACACTTCTTCCAGAACCCTGCTGTCCACTTCCTGGTCGTTGTCCTCCACCGAGATGCGCACATAGTTTCCAGGGATCAATTCGCCTCTGGAGTGGATTTTTCCCAGATCAGGATACTCCAGATAGCTGGTTCCTGTGGAGATGATTATCTCTCCGTCCGGCCTGTACATGGCTTCACAGGCATTGGACACCAGGCTTTTCAGGGCATGCCTGAGCAAGTCCCGGTCAGCAGTGATCATAGGCAGATCATTATCCAGATCAAACATCAGCCTGCACCGGGATTGACACTGATCCAGAAGCGGTTGCCGGAGTTCCTCCAGAAGATCATGCACATGAAGTTTCTCAGGCAGAAACTTTCCGCTGCCTGAATAGTTGATCATCCTTCTGGTCAAAGATCCTGCTTTTGTCAGCGCCTTGCAGGCCTTGCGGATCCTGCTCTTCACCCGGGAGGGCAGATGTTCCTCCTGCTGAAGACAGCCTTCCAGACTGTTGTCTGCAGCCTGCAAAAGATTGCTGAATTCATGGGCCAGATGGCCGGTAAGCATTTCCAGGTTTTCCCGCTGTCTGGTCTGACAAAGCCTTCTTTCCAGCTCCTGCTGCCTGGCCTGAGCCAGTTTTCTCTCTTCAATATCCCGGACGCTGGCAAAGAAGTATTCATTACCGTTGATCCTCCCCTGCCTGAGATTAACCTCAACCCAGAACCCTGAACCGTCTTTTCCGGCCGCCTGCCATTCAAAAACCACAGGCCCGTCCATGTCCGCCTTGGCAACAATCTCTGAGAGCCTGGATTTCAGATCGTCAGAAGGGTCAAAACTGAGATCTTGAATGCTCAGCCCAAGAATCTCATCCCTGGTATAGCCGTAAAGCTCGCAGGCCCGCTGGTTCACCTCCAGAATCTTAAAGGTTTCAGGGTCATGGATGATCAGTCCGTCATTAACCAGATTGAAAATGGTCCGCAGATACTCCCTGCTGTGCTCAAGACTTTTCTGGGCCTGCCTGCGGTGGGAACATTCAGATTGAAGTTTTTTCACCGCAGCATCCAGCTCCCGGGTCCTTTCCAGCACATGATTTTCCAGCTGATGCTGGCTGCTTATCAAAGACTTTTCCAGGGCCCGGCTTTCTGTAATATCCAGCAGTATCCCCCAGACATAAATTATCTGCCCATCCTGATTCACAAAATCCAGAGACTGGACCATGCGGCGAACCTGACCAGCCTTTGTGGCCAGCTCCAGATCAAACACCGGCCATTTCCTCCC